>NZ_BAAGGP010000022.1:0-36640 GCF_054658615.1 Pseudolactococcus yaeyamensis | reverse complement strand
CAATTACCATAGCCTCATTTTCTAGCTTTTTTTGTTTCTTTTCAAGTTCCTCAGTTGAGAATAATTCTCCCTTGATGACATTGAAGTTTTCAATAATGTCATGCTTATCTGAAAACAATTTATTGACGGCATTAATAAATATCTGCTTAATTTCTGCTTCATCAAAATGTGGTGTTTGGCACTTTTTCTTTCCAGAAAATTTGTGATTACATTGCCAGATGACTCGGCGATACTTGTCTGTTGAGTGCCAAACTTTAGAACCATACCAACTCTCACAATCACCACATTTCAATTTGCTTGAAAATACGCTGACACGACTAGAGTGACCATTGTCTTTTCTTCTAACTGCTAATTGTCTTTGAACTGCATCGAACACTTCGGAGGAAATAATCGCTTCATGATTGCCTTGAACATAATACTGTGGAATTTCTCCCTCATTCACTTTCTTCTTCTTGGTCAAAAAATCAACTGTATATGATTTTTGAAGTAAGGCATCTCCTTTGTATTTTTCATTTGTAAGAATTCTTCTAACCGTATTCGCATTCCATATGGCTTTGCCTCCCGGCGTCAATATTTTTTCATTTGATAATTGTTTCGCAATCCCATACAAGGATAAGCCTTTAAAAAATAAGCCAAAAATCTTTCTAATCGTAATAGCTTGTGCTTGATTCAAAACCAGATTGCCATCTTCGCCTCTATCATAACCCAGAAATTGACCAAAGGGAACGGTTACTTTGCCATCTGCGAATCGTTTTCTTTGTCCCCATGTACAGTTCTCTGAGATGGACCGACTTTCTTCCTGAGCCAAGGAACTCATTATTGTGATAAGTAACTCGCCTTTAGAATCAAAAGTCCAGATATTCTCTTTCTCAAAATATATCTCAATCCCCTGTTCTTTCAATTGGCGAACCGTTGTCAGACTGTCAACTGTATTTCTGGCAAATCGACTAACGGATTTGGTTACGATTAAATCAATTTTACCTGCCAAGGCATCCGTGACCATCTGTTTAAAGCTCACACGCTTTGTCGTATTGGTAGCTGTAATCCCTTCGTCTGCGTAAGTCCCAATCTGCACGCCCTTTGATATAAGTCGTGTAGTAATCAATCTGTGCTTCGTAGCTTGTCACTTGGTCTTCATTGTCAGTCGAAACACGGGCGTAAGCTGCGACCTTTTTCTTCCTGTGATTAGTGATTGACCTTGAAGTATGTGGATGACGAGTAGCCGGTATTTTTATTATCTGATTGACCATAATTTTTTATCCCTTCCGTAAAATTCAAATACTAGATGTGCCTCATTGAGAACCTGTATACTTTTTATCTCTTTCGCAAATATAGCCTCATCAAATATGGCTAGGTCTAAAATCTCTGCACAAATATGTTTCAACTCAACCTCATCAAGCTCTATTTTTTCGCATCCCAATTTTGATTTTTTTCTTGATGTACATTGCCATAAAGTTGCTTTATGACTATTTTTCTTGTGGCTCCTTCTACTAAAATTTTTGCCACAGATTTGACACTTGATTTTACTGCTGAAACAATACCTCGGATTAATAAGTACTTGCCTACGTACCAATTCGATTTGTACCTTCTCAAACAATTCTCGTTTAATGATGGGTTCATGACAGTCTGTCATGTAGTATTGGTCCAACTCACCATGATTCCTTCTCTTATGCTTTGAGATAGTGTCGAAAACATAAAATTTTTGAAGTTTCCGATCTCCAATGTAGAGCTCATTAGTCAGAATAGCTTTAATTTGACAAATGCTAAAGGACTTTTCTGCCACCGTTGTAAACTTCTTAAAATCTAATTGTTCTACAATTTTGTTCATGGCAAGACCCGAAAGATATTGCCTATAAATCTCTTTTACAATTTTTGCCTCTGTGGGGACTATCTGATAATTGTGACCATCATACGCATAACCAAAGACCCGACCATACCTGATACCCCCTGTACCATTCTCTCGTTTCTTGCGCAGTGACCATTTGATATTTTCTGAAATGGTACGACTTTCTTCTTGAGCAAAGGAGGCTAGGATTGAAAGCATCAACTCACCATCTCCACTTAAAGAGTGAATCTTCTCCTTTTCAAATCGAACCTCAACATCAAGCTCTTTCAAATGTCTGACTGTTTTAAGTAAGTCGACTGTATTTCTCGCAAACCTAGAAATCGATTTTGTTAAGATAATGTCGATTTTTCCTTGTTCACAATCTGCCAGTAAATTTTTTAAAGAGGCTCGCTTATCCATTGTCGTTCCTGAAATGCCAAAATCTGTATAAACACCTACATACTGCCATTCAGGATTGTTTTGAATGAGCGTGCTGTAATAGCTAACTTGTGCTGATAAAGAATGATGCAATCTATCCGTTTCTTTGGATACTCTGGCATAAGCCGCCACTCGTTTTCGCCTTCGAATTTGTGGCTGTATCGAGTCAATTTTTTGTATCGTTTTCATGATATGCTACCTCTCTTTCCACTACCATATATCACTCTAAATGCCTACAAAGTCAAGGCATTAGGCGATAATAATTCCCCAAAATAGGGATGGTATTTGTCAAGAAGAAGGGTATCTATTTTTTGATAATCTGTCTGAGAAATAGCGCCACTCTCAAGCATAGACTTAGCTACAGATAAAGAGAGGTGATAAAACATATCAGCTTTAATTTCTTGTTTTGGCATCTCACTCTCCCTCTTTAAAACGTTCTGCACAATAACATTGGTGTGAACAGTATTTTCTGTTTTCATAACGATATGCCATGACTTCTTTGCCACAATGTTGACAGATAATCTTGCAAGCTTTCTTTTTCTTTAACTCACTTCGATGGTGTTGCCACCAAAGTTTACGACAGTCGTCCCTACAAAACTTGAGTGGTTTCTTCTTTTCCACTTGCATCATAATATCACCACATTGTCTACAACAGTCAACCTCATCAACTTTAGGTTTTGCCATCATACCAGAGAGCTTGTTTTTCCGACAAAATGATTTGACTGTATCTACAGAAATATTGAGCGTCTTCGCTACTCGCTTATAGCCTAAGCCATGTTGGCGTAGTTTTTTTGATTTTTTCTTTGTCAGTATCGTTCCTGTGCTTTGCCTCCTAAGTAACAGTCAAAAAATATAGGTTAAAAGTTGCGTAAACAAAAAAGCCTGTCAGAATGTCCGAACATCCTTACAGGCTTTCTTTGCTTATCCTAATTTTTGATTAACGAGTGCTTGAACAACATTGTAATCATAACCAGCAGCTGAAAGGCGTTGGCGTCTAGTGTCGCCATTCCCATATTCCCCACGGATCACTGCATCTGCTACTGCATTCAAATCAACTGCTGGGCTTGAAACTAGTCCACTACCTAGTAACTCATTGACTTTGGCCTGTACTTGAGCATAATGATAGCCCCTTGCTTCAAGATTGCGCTTACGATCTTCTCCGTTTCCGAAATGACCTGCAATAACTTGTCTAGCAATACCATTCAAATCTGGTGCGCTTGGTGACACTGAGGGAGCTGTAGAGCCTACACCAATCCCAAAACAACCAAGTAATCCTTTAGCAATGTCATCAATATGACTATTGAATTTCTGCATATCTTCCGAATTGGTAATGAAACAAACTTCTACCAAACGATAACTATACCCTCTAGCATAGGCTCTGTTCGGATTTGCTAGGTCATCTCTCTCCACAATAGTCTGCGCACGACCAGGGAACACTTGAGCTAGATAATTAGCAATTGCTTGATCATAGCTATCTGAACCTCCGATACCACTTTTGATGATAGTATGACCACCCCTAGCTGTTGGGCCGGCACTATCCAAATGAAGTTCAATAATTTGTGTGTCACCAGAAAGACTCAAATTTGAGATACCATCATCCGCATAGTAATTTCTGGTAATATTACCAAGCGCTACATCCCCACCACCGAGTTCTTTCATTTTACTTGCAAGAACCCTCACACGTTCTGCCTCACTATACCCATTACCAACTGCACCCGAATCTCCTGCACCATGTCCTGCGCCATGTCCTGCAATAATCATTAATTTTACCATCTATTTGTCCTCCGTTTTATCATGTAATTGTTCTAAAATATCCGTTAATTTTTGTGGAATAGGCAAGCCAATTTTACTCGCATTTTCCAAAAGTGAAATACCTTCATTTGAAATGTAGAAAAAAGCCACCGCATCTCGTAAAACATTACCATTTCGAATGATTTCCACATCAAGTAAATGCGCTGCACCTACAAGCAAGAAAATCATCATTTTCTTTGTAATACCATGAGCGCCAATTTTACTTGACAACTTTTTATCTGCGATTACTCGCAAAATACCTGTGATATAGTCTACGACTACAAAGGCAACTAGTGTATATAACAAACCGTCAAATCCTCCTAAAAACCAACCAATAAAACCGCCTATGGCACTAAGCGATAATTGAATCCATGTCCATGTTTCTTTCATTTCTATGTTTCCTCTTCTTCTAGTTTCTCCATCAGTAAATCTAATGTTTCTGCTTCATCTCCCGATACTGTCATATCACTATTTTCAAAAGCTTCAATAAGTATTGGGAGCTTGGCCTTTAGTTCTGCTACATCAATCTGAATTTCCTCATCAAGTAATATCGCTTTTTCATGATGATAGGTTTGAGCAGTGTCAGTGACCAAAGTAAAGGAGCCATCTGTTTCCAGCAGCTCCCCTGTCTCATTTCTCTTACCAAATTTTTCTACTAGTTCAAGCTCATCCTTGTAGAAATCTTCTATTTTGACTTGAATGAGTTTGACTAGCTTTGTCCGAATACGACTGACCTTCAACAATAACTCGGTCTGCTTTAAAAGCTGACAGACTGCGATTAAATCTTTATTTTTCAAAGTTATCATAATCGACCTGCTCCTTTAATGCTCCTATTTTCAAGCATAAATCATCCACTACTAAAATAAGCAATTCCACCATATCTGTGCGATTGGCAATCGGTTTTTCTGGTACAAATTTCTGCTCATTCGTTAGGTTTATCTCATCTGGATTATTTGCCATTCTTTCTTATATTTATATTAGTGGGTAGCTCCCGCCAATATAAAACCTTTCTCCTAATTACATTGGGTCCAATTGTTAAATGCTTGTGCATTATACCACCCTGTCGCCGTACCATTACTATTAAAGCCTGTTGGTAAAGCGATACTCTTACCCGCAAGTTTTTTACAGATTTCACGGATTATCCCAAAATCAACATAGACACCGTCATCACACAAATATAGATTACTTCCTGCAAAGACAATCCCTGCCGTACCTCCACCTGATTGAATCGTTTCAAATTGACCTGAAATATTAGTCAATGTAAATCTCACGTGCCGTTCTGTGCCGTCCGAATATGAAACATCAACTTTATCACCAAAATAGACAACGTCATCAAAATGAAACCCTTTGCTCATCCCATTTTGAAGTTTTTTGGCATACCATGTTAATTTCATTGTATAGGTAGAAGCATTTGAAGTATCTTTGTGTGCCCAAGTCATATACTCCGCCGCATAATCTAAATCAAAGTCAAGCCCCCGCCACTCATTATGCCCCGACAGACTGTTCGCACCGATTATGCCGACCAATGTTTCATTACGCCGAATCGTGATACCTTGTGAGTCAATTTGTGTCACAAGTTTACCGTTATCATAGTAGCCAATGCTAGACCCTGTAATTCGGATAGACGCACTCGCAGTAATTGTGGTCAGGATATTCGTTGCTATCTTGTCAGCTGTAATGGAATTAGAGGCAATCCGTGCAGCCGACAAGGTACCTGTTGTGATTTTCGCTGCATCCAGACTTGCGATTTTAGCACTTGAAATTGTCGCATCTCCAATTTTTGCATTTGTGATTACTGCAGTCGCAATCATCGCTGATGTAATCACTCCGCTATCAATTGTGGTTGTGCCGGTAATATGGACTTTATTCCCACTAATCAAAATCCCTTCAGTCGATACATTGATTTGATTAATGACATCACCCTTTGCCACTAAACTTAAAATGAACAGCCAAACAGTAAATTGTATAAGTTCATTATACCGTAGTTGGCTAATTTCCCCTCTTTTAAGAGTTAAATTATATAAAACATTGATTTTGGCTACGAACAAATGTTACTAATTTGACCAATGTTTAATTGGGTTTTGCTCGAATTTTCGCTATGAGCGTTTTTGACTAATAATGCTTATACGGCTTGATATGCCTGAACTTTTCTCAAATTTTGGCTATATCGCTTACGGTGGTATAACAAGCCCTACCACCGTGATAGATAAGGGTTTGTTGGGTTAAAATGGCTATGGATTGGCAGAAATAGACCATACAGTACTTTTTTGTTTTCGTTCCGAACAAAAGTACTGTATAGTCTATTTTTTGTACGTGATAATTTTATAGTTGCGATTAGAGATAGATTACTTTATTTTCTTTTTACGATAAACAGTAAATAATTTGATATAATATGCGTTAAGACCCCCTCTTGTAATAAGATGAAGGGTGGGAAGGTTCGAGATGAAAAAAGTAATCATAGCGATAGTGGGAATTTTAATTCTTGCGATAATTGGATTTAAAGGAAAGGGTTACATGAACAAAAAAGCAGATGAACAGTTGTATCAAGACGGATTTAAACAAATTCAAGATCACGTAACGAACTACATGGTTGAAAACTATGAGGGTATTGAAAAAATTGAATGGGAGGGTGTTGGTGTTGAGTGGCGCAATTCTCCTATCTTTGGTGGTTCGATGTTTGGTAATTTCGTTATTAGTTATGTTCGAGTTTATGCTTCGGAAGAAAAATATTTTAAGATGGACTTTAACTTGAGTGATGAAATGAGATACGATGATGAGTTGGAGAAATATATTTTTGAAGATTATTTTTTCAAAAATTTGGATTATAATATGGATGAGTCAGTTAAGTCAGAAATCTATAATGCAGGTCTTAAACCAATCGGTAAAACTTCTACTGGGGAAAATGAGTATGAATTTGACGAAGAGGCTTGGGCTAATCGTGGGGAATTTGAGGGTATCAAAAAATCAAAAAACGGTAGTACGAATGCAAAAATTATTTATAGTTTAAAGGTTCATGAGCTGAAATATTAGAAAGGTAATCTATGAGTAACGAAATCACAACAGAAACTTTTTGATTCCCATTCATAATTGATATATTCTAGATGAAATGTAGAAAGGTTAAAGATGAAAAAAGTAATCATAGCGATAGTAGGGATTTTAATTCTTGCGATAGTTGGCTTTGGAGGAAAAACTTATATACACAAAAAAGCAGAAGAAAAGTTATATCAAGACGGGGTTAAACAAATTCAAAAATACGTAACGAATTACATGGTTGAAAACTATGAAGGTATTGAAAAAATTGAATGGGACGGTGTTGGTGTTGACTGGGGAATATTAGTACCCTTAAATAAATTTAATGGTAGGGCGTACAATGCTTTTAGTGATGTCAAAGTATATGCCTCAGAAAAAAAGTATTTCAGAATGGATTTTAATTTGAATGAAGAAATGAGATATGATGATGAGTTAGAAAAGTATGTTTTTGAAGATTGGTTTTTAAAAAATATGGATTCTGATATGGACGTGATAGTTAATGTAGGTATGTATAATGCAAGTGATACAGAAAATCATGACATAAAGGAATATGGAGGAATTAAGAAATCAAAGGAAGGTAGTCCAAATGCAAAAATTATTTATAATTTAGAGGTTCATGAAGAAAAATATTAGAAAGATAAACTATGAGTAACAAAATCACAAAAGAAATTTTAGCAAAAGCGATTGATGCAACAAAGGATACAGTTAAAACTGTAAAAGTAGATAAAACATTCGAATTGGAAATCAATGGTAAACCAGTCAAATACCAAGTTGTCAATAAATCTCAAAGTGACAAAAACAACCAATTAAATGCCTTAGCACTTGCCCCAGTCGTAAATGGTAAACCCGATTACAACAATGTTTGCGTGGTATATGCTGGTACAAATATGCCAGGCGAAACAGGAGATGACGGATTTGATACGGCACTTGGCGCTTTGGGTGGTCTTTCAGGAGAATATCAATCTGCTAAAAAGTTTCTAAATGAAACACAGAAAAAAATTGCTAAAAATAACGGTACAATTACTGATGTCGCAGGTTTTAGCCAATCTGCTGGTTATATGATGAAAATGGCTGCCGAATATGGGGCAAAATACGGCTTTAAAACAACCAGTTTTGATGATTGGGGCTACAATCAATTTGACACACTGACCGCTAAAGAAAAAGAATGGTTAAAGAAACATCCAGAAATGTTAGTCCGCTATCAAAATGATTCTTGGGCTGATGGTTCTGGTCGAGACCACAAGTATGGAGATGTAAATTCAATAAGTGGTATAGGTTTCAACGGACACAACACACTTGCAAAATACTGGAAAGGCGATTATTTAGATTTAGACGCTCTTGCCAAAGACGGTATTTTTGCGCCGAATATGACTAAAGCACAGGTAGCTGAAGCTGCTAGGAAATGGGCTTATAATCGTAGAGATAAAAATGCACCTTCTTTGGCTATTGAAGCCGAGACTGAAAAAAGAATAAAAGAATATCTCAAAATATACGGTAGTTATGGTTCGAGTAAAGATATTTCTGGACTTTCTAAGTATATGAAATCATCAAAAAATGCTAAAAGTATTTTCGGTCATACTAGCATATTAAAAATGTCTGGCTTAGGAAAAATTAAAATTGCCGGTAGTGGTGGTGTTTCTAGCTTTGGAAAAATATTTTTAGATAGTGATTTAAGTTCTGCAGGGACTACTTTTATTGATGAAGCTATTGAAGCCCTTAAGAGAATTGAAAAAGTAAATAATCATTTGGTTGAAGACGTTCGAGAGATTTATGACCGCAATTTAGAAGCAACGATGTCAACTTGGTCTTGGATTCTGGATTCTTATGATGTGGAATCTGAAGCCTATGAAAGACAACTTCAACCAGAACACCATATCAATCAAGCAGAGGTTGATAATGTGAGTCGCAAATTAACTGCTGAAATTAAAGAATTGACCGACTTAAAGCAGACGCTTAAAAAAGTTGTAGCTAACCGAGTGGCACAAGATAAAGCATTGGCGAATACATTTGGATTTTAACGATGATAAGGAGTGACGATGTTTGAATTTTTAGAGGAAAAGGCAAAAGAACTTGCCAAAAACACAGCAGGTACATTAATGTCTGCTTCAGTCAAAAAAGACCTTTGGCTATTGGAAAATCGATCTAAATCAACGATTAAGGGGGATAGTAATTTAAAGAAAAGTGCTTTATTAAGCTTATCTCTCCGAACTCAATCAGGTTTGAAAGGAAAAGCAGGTACTGCTATGAATACAAAGGTTAAGCAGATAAGGGCTTATAACTATTATAAAGACGGTGCAGGTAGTATAAAGTAAATGGATAAACGATATTTAGTCGAACAGTTTGAAGATGAAGAAAATAGCTTGCGAAAAGAAATCTTTTCTGGTGAAGAACAGATTGAAACTGCTGCACGAAAATTTCAACGTATTCAAGATAATGCTTATGAATATGCTTTGTCACAGGATATACTAGATGATGAAGTGAAATATAGGCTTGAAAGAAATGAAGCTGAATTTTTTGAAGCTAAGGATAAGGCAATTAGGCTGTTAGAAAGTAAACAGGAAGAATTAGTTGAAATGCAGAGAACGCACAGAAATAGACTTGAAACGCTTTGAATGAACATAATAAGAGGCTGGGACAAAAGTCCACAGTCACTAAAATAAAAAGCAAGCTAATCCAATCAATTTTGATTGTTCTAGCCTGCTTTTTTCTATATCCGACAGGTTACCATCAGTTTTCTGAGATTAATCGCCAATCAAAGCAACGAGTAGTCTTATACCTGCATCAATCAACTGAGGAATAGCACCAATAATCGCTGTGATGACATTCTCAATAATCACAGGAATAGCAACAACTATAGCTTCAATGATGGTTGGCAAAGCCGTGACAAGAGCTGTCAATAATTGGATGCCTGTGTCGATAATCAATGGGATTGAGTTGATAAGAAATTCGACTAATGCCGTGATAATCGTAGGTAAACTTTCAACCAACATTGGAATCGCAGTCATCAACCCCTCAGCTAATCCAAGTATGAGCTGCAAAGCAGCATCCAGTATCATCGGAAGATTTTCAATCAACGCTTTAACGATTGTAATAATCGCTATTGCTGCTGTCGGAATTAATTCTGGCAAAGCTTCTGCTAAACCAGATATCAAAGTGGTCACTAATATAAAAGCCGCCTCAATAATGAGCGGCAAATTTTCAATCAAAGTTTTAACAATCGTTAAGATTGCATTGACAGCAACAGGTATTAATTTAGGCAACAATGCTAGAAGTGTTGCCAATACAGATGCAAATAGTGTGGTCACAGTTTTTAAAAGTGTTGGAAGCAAGTCACCAACTGCTGTTAAAATTGCTTGAACAGCTTGAGGCAGTGCTTTAACAATATTTTCAATCACTGGCACAATGTTTTTGATAACTGCTTGAAAAGCCTCGACCATGTTGCCAGTCAGATTTTGCATATCAGCATCCGCATTACCCAATCCTGCTGTAAATGAGCCAAGGGCAGCTTGAAGTAAGCCGATAGATCCTGAGACAGTCTGAGTCGCTTCTTTAGCGAAATTACCAGCATATTGTTCTGTATTTTCAAAGAACATCTGCATGGCAACTTCTGCTTTTTCAGCCTGTGTTGCTGTTTGCCATGTGAAATCAAGTCCTTTCGCTAAAGCATATGCCTCGATATTGGTCGCGTTCATAGAAACCCCAAGGTTGTCCATCATGGTAAAGTTGCCCTTGGCAGCTCCTGCAACGGAGTCAAGTGCTACTTGCATATCAATCCCCATAACAGAGGCCATATCTGCTGCACGTTGCATGGATTTCTCAGTCAATTCAGCTGATTTCTGAACATCAACTCCTGACCCCTGAAAGAGAGCCCCCATTTTATTAGCAGTCGCAAGGTACTGACTTTGAGAAACACCCATCGTTTTATAAGCATCCTCACCTATCTTTTGCATATGACTGGCATAATTTTGGAACACAGCCTCAGAGCCTCCAAGGTTTTGCTCAAGTTCGCCAAACTGAGAAACAACATCCTTAGCTAGTTTGATAGCAGCAGCTCCAGCCGCGACCGCTACTGCACCAACAGCTATACCGAGTCCTTTCAAAATCCCTGAAAATTTTTCAAACTTAGAACTAGATTTTTCAGTTTCATCAGCTGTTTCTTTGATTTCTTTCCCGAGGTTATCAGTCCCTTCAGTTGTCTCGTCTAACTCCTTCTCCATACCATTAAGACTGGCTTTGGCATTATTCAGCTGAATCGTCCAATTTTGAGTCCGCTTATCGTTTTCTCCAAAACTTTCAGACGCATGCTTCAACGCGCTCTCAAGGGTAGTGATTTTTTCCTTTTGAGCATCAATAGATTTATTCAAGACAGCATTTTTGGTCGATACTGCACTGATGCTTTTATCATTCTTGTCAAACTCTGAGGATACAAGCTTCATTTCAGAACCCAGTACTTTAAAGGATTGGTTAATATCTCGAAGTGAGTTTTTAAACTCTTTTTCGCCTTCAACACCTATCTTTAAACCAAAACTATCAGCCATCTGAACCTCCCTCCTTAAATTTTAGGTATAAAACAAGCAAGGTATGCTTGCATAATTCCTTGCTTTATCAATTATTTTCTATTTTATTCTTCAAATTCGGATTGTACTAATTTTCTCAGTTGTGCTATATCTGGTAAATAAAGTTGATACTTTGAAACAAACAAATCTGTATCCATACCATAGGTAGCGTATTCTACCATCGTATCATCTTTATCAGCTCCTAAAATGATACCAATAGGTGGGTTGTCATCTTCATTATTTTTATCCAAGGCATAGTAACCAAGATAAAGATTCATCTGACCTATATCCCCATGCTTCACTTCTCCAACTTTTAAATCAATGATAACATAGCGTTTTAAAATAACATGATAAAATACTAAATCTGCGTAATAATCAGTGTTTTTAATCGTTAGACGAACTTGTCTCCCGATAAACGCAAAACCTTTACCAAGCTCAAGTAAGAATTCTTCTAAATGCTTAACAAGCGCCGTTTCTAAATCATGTTCCTTTACTCGTTCTTTTTCAGGTATACCCAAAAATTCAAGAACATAATTATTTTTCACAATATCTTGTGGAGTTGTTTCAACAACTCCTTTTTTAGCTAGTTGTAAAACCCCTTCTTTATCTTTAGATAATGCCAATCTTGGGAATAATGCAGAATCAATCTGTCTACGTAATTCTCTTACACCCCAATGGTTTTTGACTGTTTCAACCATATAGAATTGACGTTCTAACTCGTCCTCAATGGAAATTATCTCTAAATAATGTGACCAACTTAATTTTCCAGACACTGTCTGGAATTTCGGAAATCGAATATAAAACTCTCGCATTTTAAATAAATTCGATTTTGAAAAACCTTTTCCTAAAAGAGCAGTTAAATCCTTAGATAAATTTACCATAAGACTTTTACCGTAGATAGCTTTTTCCTGCCCTTTTTGCTCAAACTCAACAACGTATTGTCCAATAGACCAATTCATCTGCAAAAGTTCAATATTAACAGCTTGAATTG
The DNA here is from genome assembly GCF_054658615.1 of Pseudolactococcus yaeyamensis. Taxonomy (NCBI): domain Bacteria; kingdom Bacillati; phylum Bacillota; class Bacilli; order Lactobacillales; family Streptococcaceae; genus Pseudolactococcus; species Pseudolactococcus yaeyamensis. The sequence continues at coordinate 24,009 of NZ_BAAGGP010000022.1, read as the reverse complement.
CCTTACTTCTACGTGTTTTAACAACTTGACCAATATTTTTAAGTAAATCTTTATAATCTGTATTTGACCCATTATTATTTGATACTAATTCTTCTTTATCTGACAAAACAATTCCTCCTATGTTTCTTAGTAGTCTTATTATACCAGATTTCAGATGCCGTTCGGTATGACATCATCAATGAATAGCTCAATCTTTGGCTCACTGATGCCAACATACTGCTTGTGACACTCCCATAAATCCAAGAATAATCCTAGTGGACAAGTCCAGAAATCATCTGAACTCATTCTCATTTGAACTGTCCCATAATAGTAAAGGCGTGTAAATACGATCTCATCACTTACACGCCCATTTTGTTTTTTCCTGTATCAACACTTTCGATGTTTCGATTCGTACCTTTAAACATTGCTTCGGTAATAGCTGATTTATAGGTCGCTAAATCAAGTGGCGAAGTCAACAATTCTACATCATCCACTGTCAGAAGGTCTTTAGGCTGCTCCTTATTTTTAAGATTATGAATTAAGACCGATTGATTCGCTAAAATTGTTATCAGCCAAATAATCTCATCAAGTGCCATTTCAAAGTTTTCAGACTTCATCAGCTTCTCGCCTAGATTTTCTAAACCGCCGTAGCGTTTTGCAATCTGTTTGGTAGCCTTAGTGGTCAAAATCAATTCAAACTGTTCATCGCCAATCGTGATGATTGCACTTCTTTCTTCCGCCATTTTCTAGTCCTCCTATTTAAAATTCGGTTCATAAACTGAGGTATACCATGCGTTAATTGTTGCAGGTAAGACATCTTTATCTCCTTCATCAACTTCAGCTTTCCACGGATGCTTGCCTTGCTTATCAAGTTTGTTTCTACGCATGACCGTTCCTTCAATTGATGGTGTTGAAAATGTAATACTGTCACCTTTAGTTGAAAGACTCGTTGAGGGTACGGCAAATTTAACTCGGTAAAGCCAAATATATTTATACTTGCCATTTGATTTTTTAGCACGAAAGCCAATCGCAACTGGATTGCCACCATCTTCACTAGCTGAAATTAAGACACCATTATCATCAGTCGCTGCACCAGTAAGTGCTTGTGCAATATTTCGACCGATGTTATCAACGCCAAGTGTCAGTTTTCCATTTTTAAATTCCTTAACAACCTCACTCGCCCCATCATCCGCATAAAGCGTTGCCTCCGCAAGTTCCACTGATAATTCTGCCGTCATTGCTTTCGCAAGCATAACTGGTATCCCATAAGTTTCATCTCCAGTTGTAGCTACCTCCGTGATTGCTGCATAAAAAAGTTTATCTAATCCTACTGTTGCCATCTTTACTCCGCCATTTCATAATATTTAGCGACATCAATCGCTATGTGGTAATAGCCTGTATTATTTTCATAATCGATAAAAAATCGATTTATGATTGTAAATTCTGCCTCCAACAAGGCTGTCGTAATTTTTTCTTTAAGCCAGAGATAATTACCTCTTGAAAACAATGATAATCGGACTTCATGATGATCAAACAGCGGTGCATTATCACAAAACACTTCAAAAACATCCGCAAGAGGTGTCAGAACACAATATTCATTTGGTGGCACATCACTGAACACACCGACTGCCACAGGGATTGATAATTCCTCAAGTAACGTATTCAGCTCAGATAAAATACTCATATGCCATCAATCTCCTGTTGTAATCTTGATTTCATCGCCTCAATACAGGCTTTTCGACTCTGTGACTTGGCAGGTTTGAGGAATGGTTTCGCAGGTTGATTATGTTTGCCATACTCAATCATATTCGCAATCATGGCATTTGATGTGCCATCACTTCTCTGCTCAGAAAAGCCAACCTTGATATGCCAATTACCATTTCTGTCTTGAAGGGGGGGTGAAATACCAAGCGCTCGTTCAAGTTCTCCTGTTGAGCGACTAGGTATCTTAGTCCCTTTACCAATGGCAAGCGACAGATTATTCCTGACTTTTGATTCAACTATGCGACTACCGCTTTTCAAAACTTTTGAAAGTATCCCATCTGTCTTGCCTTCCAATTTCGATAGTGAAAGCAAAAAGTCATCTGGCATTTTCAATTGAACATTGGCCATTACTTTTTACTCCCTTCGATTTTTTCAGCTAAAACTTCCAAGTACATCCCACGATGACGCACATCTTCTACTGACAAGATTTGAAAACGTTCATTGCTAGATACAATTGCCATCTTATCCGTCACTTCTAAATCTGGTAACATCCGAAACCTGAAAAGTGATGTCGCAGTTGAGAAAGTTGCCATATTGGCCCACTTTTCATTCCCGTGTCGATTTTCTTGATAGGCTCGGACTGTTGCTAGTACCATATCATTCGAAACAAGAAAACCATTCGAATCTTTTGAAGGCGAACTATGCCTGATTTCAATTCGCTGATTCATCTTCCCAAAACTCATAACTGCCACCGCCTATCTAATCTCAACAATAGATTAACCGTATGCCAAACTTGCGCACTAGCATTCACGTTATCTGCGTAAAAGCCACCCGTTGAACCATCCCGACTCTCATAAAAGTGTGATGACAACATAATAATCGCTTGTTCGGTTGTTGCAGGAATTGAATTTTCCTTGTAAAAACACGCCGTTAAATGTTGATAACTCTCTGCATAAACGATTGCTGATGTGATAAATACTTGTATTAATTCATCATCCTCATTATGAGAAATTATCAGATTTGCTTTGACCTTTTCAAGTAAATCATCCATCACTTCGCTCTCTCCTTTATTTCTTGACCTGTATAGCTTACACGCCTTTCATTTTCAAGATTTGAATCGCTTCTGGTAAAACTAATTTACCATCCACTCGTTCTTTAGCAAGAAATCCTACTAAGCCATTTCCTGCAAACAATTCTTTTAGTTCCGCAAATGAGCGTACCCCACGGTCACCGATGTTATAGTATTTAAAATCACCAAAAGCAATGACTGGATTATCTGCAGTAATAGTTGGGACATATGATGATGTGTGAAGTTGATAACCTAGTAATCGATCAGGCTCTCCTTGTTGAAGAGAGGGTTGCCATAAATAAGCGCCATTCCCATCTTTTAGTTTTCGAATTACAGACAAGGTTTGATCATTTGTGATAAACGAGGCATTTTTACGATAAGGCCGTTTCAAAGCATAAATCAAGTTGATAATTTCATCAGCTGTAATCGTATCTTGTGTTTTGGCTGTCACCCCAACCTCCCCACCACCAGTTGTCGCAAAAATGCCGAGTGGTTTTCCGACACCATCACCATTTAAAAAAGCATCCTCTTCTGCGTTACCAAGTGCTTTTGAAAATTGAGCAATGATATAATTCTCTAGGTTAAAGGCATTATCATAGAGCAACTCCTCCGTCACTTTGATTGCCACATGAAGTTTGTGGGCATCCATCAGAATTTGGTCGAATGTTGCCTCACCAAAAGTGAGCGTTCCACCTTCTTCAATCCACGATGCTGCTGGTTTCGTCGCAGCGATGTTAATTTTGTGTTCGCCACTTGTCGTAATCGTTGTCGCCAAGGCACGCATAATATTTTCTTCAGTCAAGCCATCAATCAGACGTTTGTCATATTCTTCAGGTACAAGATAACCACCTGCAGCATCCAAACCTTCTTGCAAAACATTAGTGACTTGTTTGAAATTAGAGCGTAGGGCTTGTAGCATTCCATCCTTATATTCATTTCTTGCTCGACCAGTCTTTTCAGACTCTTTTCCATCAACTAATGGTTTTGAAGTCAAAGGTTGATTGACTGGTTTCAGCAGTTCATTTTCCATAATCTGCATCGCCTCTAATCGGTCGATTTCAAGACCAAAATTTTTTACCTTCACTTCCATCTCAGAATAGATTTTAGCATCATCTTCCGAAAGCAGGCCGTCACTATCTCGCTTACTTTCCACAAAGGCTTTTGCGCCTTCCCATGCTTTATTGCGTTTTTCACGTAACTCTAGAATTTTATCCATTTAATTCATCTCCAATTTTTCATTAAATTAAGCCGACTCATAACTGAATCGGCTGTTGTTACATTTATATTATTTGGCTCATCTTGTTTCTCAATTTTGCAATGACTAGCAATCTTAGCCTTGAGTGAATTTGTGACTGCAATTTGCGAAAACATCATACCTGATACTTCAGTATTTTCATCTGTTACCCGCTGTAATATATCATCTGCAAATCCCAACTCAACTGCTTTATGCGCATCCATCCAAGTTTCTGAATCCATAAGATGCGATATTTTCACGCGATTCAGACCTGTCTTAATTTCATAAGCGTTGACAATAGATTCTTTGACCTCATCAAGCATTGAGATTGCCTTTTTCATTTCAGCACTATCCCCCCAAGCCATAGTTGCTGGATTATGAATCATGAGCATGGATACAGGAGACATTAGAATCTTTGTACCTGCCATGGCAATCACACTCGCTGCACTAGCCGCAATGCCATCAATCTTGACTGTGACATTGCCTTTATAATCGATAAGCATATTATAAATTTGAGCTGCTGCCACACAATCCCCACCGGGAGAGTTAATCCAAACCGTAATATCGCCATCACCACTTGTCAATTCATTTTGAAATACTTTAGGTGTGACATCATCATCAAACCATGACTCCTCAGCTATTGTGCCATTTAGGAACAGCGTCCTCACTTGCACCTCCTCCAAAATCTCCTGATTCATCACTTTCTGATTTTTCCACTTCCAAAATTTCTTCATTGCCAATATGCTCCTTATTTTTATTCGCAAAAGCTCCAGCATCTTTCAATGGGAGCATATTGCCATTAATCAAGTACAAATCGCCACCCTCACTTTCTGAAATACGGTCAAGATTTTCAAGTTCACGAATATCATTCGCACTCATCCAACCGTTCTGGCGACCTGTCGCATAACCAGTCATTCTGCTTTGATAATCTCCTCTAAGCAATCCATCAACATTGAATTTAATAAAATATTCTTGCTTCTCTTCCTTGGTCAAAAGCGATCGAACCATTGATTGTTCGATTCTTGAAACCCAAGGGTCAAGCGTATATTTTACAAATTCAAGTGATTGTTGCTCAATATTAGAAAAGCTCGACTTTTCAAGGTCACCAACCATATGCGGTGGCACTCTGAAAATCCGAGCAATTTCATTGATTTGAAATTTTCGTGTTTCTAAAAATTGAGCCTGTTCTGGCGAAATCGCAATCGGTGCATATTTCATTCCTTCTTCCAAAACAGCAACCTTATGGGCATTACTTGAGCCTCCAAAAGTCTGTTGCCAACTTTCACGGATACGGGTGGGATCTTTTAATGTCTCGGGATGTTCCAATACACCACTTGGTGCAGCCCCATTAGCGAAAAACTTTGCACCATATTCTTCACACGCAATCGCCATCCCTATCGCATTCTTTGCCATGGCAATTGGCGAATAACCTACCAAACCATCAAAACCAAGACCCGGGATATGAAGCACCTCAGATGAATTTAGTTTAACCTGATAACCTTTCATTACATCTCCAGTCGCAACAGTATAGATATAATAAAGGTCACCACTTTTATCTCTATCCACACTCATGCGATTGGGCATCAATGGATACAAGCCAATAACTTGTCCTTTACCATTTCGGATAATTTGAGCATAGGCATTGCCCCACAATAAAAGATGTGTCATTAATGTCTCTCGAAAAATAAAGGAAGTCATTTCTGAATTTGGCTCATCATGTAACAATAAATATAAGGGATGCGTCCTCGCTTTTTCTTTGCTCGTCTCAGTCTGCTTATAAAGATGAAGTGGTAGACTTGCGACTGCCTCTGATAGTATCCTGACACATGAATGAACAGCTGTCATCTGCATGGCTGATTGTTCAGTTACAGGTTTACCACTTGTTGTGCTGCCCATAAAAAAACGATAGCCACTACCAACAGTGCTATCGTTTGGTTTATCTCTTGATTTGAATAAGCCTTTAAAAATTCCCAATTAATCCCACGCCTTTCTATCTATATCACAAACAATCCCCTATCATCATAAACACTAGCACCACCATCATTCCCACAACGAATCGCCCTATCGAGTGCCATGATGGTCGCAATCGCACCGTCAATTTTTTCAGTGGATTTCTCCTCGTCAGCCTTGATATTTCCTGCTGGATCTACCCTAACAAAAATATTATCCATATTCCAACGAAGTACTGGATGACCACTATGAGCCAATCTCTTCTCAAGTGTCAGTTTCATTAACTCTTTAGTTGGCGGACTCATATCCTTGAAACCTTGTCCGAAGGGTACAACAGTAAAGCCCATACCTTCCAAATTTTGAACCATTTGAACTGCTCCCCAACGGTCAAACGCGATCTCTCGAATATTGAATTTCAATCCCATTTCTTCTATAAATTTTTCAATGTACCCATAGTGTACCACGTTCCCTTCAGTCGTTTTCAGATTCCCTTCTTTCTCCCAAACATCGTAAGGCACATGATCACGTTTGACTCGAAGGTCAAGTGTATCTTCTGGTATCCAAAAGTAAGGCAAGATACAAAATTTATCAGTTTCATCAAGAGGTGGAAATACTAGAACAAAGGAAGTGATATCCGTTGTACTTGACAGATCGAGTCCACCGTAACAAACACGACCTGCCAACATTTCCTCATCAACTCTAAAAGAACAAATATCCCATTTATCCATTGGCATCCAACGAATGGCTTGTTTGACCCATTGATTCAACCTGAGTTGCCTGAATGAATTTTCTTCAGCGGGATTTTGTTTAGCAGACTCAAATGCTGCCTTGACCTTATCCATTCCTACCGTGATGTCAAGAGAGGGATTGGCTTTTTTCCAAACTTTTGGGTCGGTCCAATCATCTGATTCTTTAGTCCCATAAATCACAGGATAAAAGGTCGCATCCTTTTTGCGACCTTCAATTATATCTGTTGCTTTTTGATGTGTTTCATAACAGATAGAGTGGGTATCTGTTCCTGCAGTCGTAATCAAAAAGTAGAGTGGCTGAGTTCTAGCATCTCCTGAACCTTTTGTCATGACATCAAATAATTTTCTATTTGGCTGAGTATGTAGTTCATCAAATACAACACCATGAATATTGAAACCATGTTTGCTATAAGCCTCGGCTGATAATACTTGATAAAAACTATTGGTTGGCTTGAAAATTATCCTTTTTTGCGAAGTTAAAATTTTGACACGCTTATTCAGAGCAGGACACATCCGTACCATATCGGCAGCCACATCAAACACAATGGTTGCCTGTTGTCTATCAGCTGCACAACCGTAAACTTCCGCGCGTTGTTCATTATCACCACACGTGAGCAATAAGGCTAGTGCTGCCGCAAGTTCAGATTTCCCCATCTTCTTAGGAATTTCGATATAGGCTGTGTTGAACTGGCGATAGCCATTTGGTTTGACAATCCCAAATAAATCACGAATAATCTGTTCTTGCCAGTCAATCAATTTAAATGGTTTTCCTGCCCATGTTCCTTTGGTATGACTCAAGCATTCAATAAAATTAACTGCATAATCAGCGAGATTCTCATCATATTTGGCATGCTTAGCTTTAAACTTGGTTGGCTTATACTTCTTCAATTTCCGCAAATGAGAACCTCCTTTTCCAAATAACGCAAAGACAGCCTTTTCAAACTGTCTTTACTTATTTTTTCCTACCCATAATGTCTTGTTTCTAGTTTTCAATGAATGATAAATCTTTAAACGAGTCGGGAAACCATTTTCTGTATTGTTCCTTAACTTCGTCCAGTGTTTTATTGCTTACAGTATTTATTTTCCCTTGATATCTATCAATGACATCAATACCGTGCTTATCTTCTTTAGAGTAGCCTTCTTCTTTCATTGATTCTCTCCAGTCATAATGAAATTCAAATACTGTAATTTGTTCTCTTCAATGAAAATGACGAGATCGTAATAATTCAAATCATTCGCAAGATTCTGAACCATTGACACATCAAACATATTTGTTTTACCTGTTTCTCTGATTGTCATAATCTGTTTTTTGATTTCTTTGTTAAATTCGATAATCCTCCCCTCTTCCTTTTGAACTTCTTTCAGTCCTTCTTCATAAGCCTCCTCAATCATCTTCTTAATGCTCCAAACTGAAACATCTAGAAAATCTTCTGTATCATTGTTTCGAGTTTCTAAATCGCCTCTTTCTCTAAGTTCTTGCAACTGATTTGTTGCAATGTTATAAGTCGTGTTCTTGCTTAGTTTTTTTGCCATGGTCTTAGGCTCCTTTATTCTTGTACCCTATATATCACTCTAAAGGCCTTTAAAGTCAAGTCTTATCAACCATTACTGTCACTATTTTTATGATTTATTTACCACGCAAAAAACAGCCTTTTCAAGCTGTCTTTACTACTGTTTATTTCCTTTGAACTTCTTTCAGTCCCTCTTCATAAGCCTCCTCAATCATCTTCTTAATGCTCCAAACTGAAACATCTAGAAAATCTTCTGTATCATTGTTTCGAGTTTCTAAATCGCCTCTTTCTCTAATGTCGCGCAACTGATTTGCTGCAATGTTATAAATCGTGTTCTTGCTTAGTTTTTTGGCCATGGTTTTGGTCTCCTTTATTCTTGTACCCTATATATCACTCTAAAGGCCTTTAAAGTCAAGTCTTATCAACCATTATTATCATTAATTCTTATATTTTTTAAATACTGAAAAAGCCCCTTTTAGAAGGCTTTAAAAATTTCTTAAAATATATTTGTTAAATTTTGACCACATAGTCTTCCCCAAAAACAACATTCAAGTTTGAATCATTGTCCCAATGCACCATGATAGAACCAATATCGTCTACTCCCTTTACTGTGCCACACGTGCCAATTTCTGGGGCGTGTGCGTCATTCATTTGGAGCAGGCTAACTCGTGTTCCTTCTGGGTACTGCTCTCGTAAAATGGCAATCATTTCTCTGTTTGGAATCATTCGTTTGTCCTTCTTTACCCTATATATCACTCTAAACGACTATAATAGCAAGTCATAAGTCTTTATTTAATCGCTCATTTTTGAATTTTTTTCAGCCCAAACAATGCCACTAAGAACAAATAAAACACAAGGAAGTGCGACACCATTGCCCCACAGTTTGTATTCTGCCGAATCCGAATGCGGATTTCGTAACCACTTGATAATTTGTTTATCACTTTTTGACTTAGTCGTTTTATTTAGTGCTTGTCGATGACTGTCAAATATTGCTCGCCAAAACTCCAAATCTTTTTCAGTTGGATTCTCAATTTCAATATTGCGACACCACCACGGCGGAAACCCCTGTAATTTCGCACATTCTGTTGGTGTTAACCTCCGAACAATATACTTGCCATCATTAACAAGTGGGGGATCCTTATAATCAGTAGCGACAAGCGTACCTGCCTTTTCCTTTTCAGCACGAGTAAAGTGTGAATTCTTACTAGAAGAATAAGCAATTGCGTGTTTATCAACAGTATTCAATGTAAAACTAACAGCTTCATTGATACCACTTCCTTGTGGTCCATGCTTATCCTTACGTCCAATCATGGAACCTTGAATAGCGACAACCGCAACACCTCCTTGGTTGCTGCTTGGAAAATTGCCCGATGTATCAATCGTCCGTGAAATACCACACTCATAAATATTAGCTCGTGAATTTCTCGTCCCCTCCGATGTCAGTCTGACATCATAAGTTTTAGGTTCAACGATAAATGGCTGATTATTTCCACCTGTTCCATAAGTCGCAAGAACAGTTTGAGCCATTTCAATTGGATCTTTAAAACGACTATCTTGACCATGGTTTTCAAAAACAAGTGGTGGATGATTGCCCTGTGCTCTAAGGGTTCCTGTAATATTTTCAGAAATAGCCATCCGACTGCCGCCTTGGTCATTTAAACAAAATTTGCTTGTGACTCCAGAGCTACCTTCAAAATCGGCGGTAATATCTTGCCACGTGCAGCAGCTCTGTGTAGAATACCCAGACAAGCTTTCTGACTCAAATAATATTTTATCGGCACATTCACTTCTAAAATCTGCGACAAGATAGATACGTTTTCTACGTTGGGGAACGCCCCAATACTGAGCATCAAGCACTCGCCATGCAAGTGAGAAGTCCTCTGCCACGATTTTTCCTGCATTGACCCACTTTTCAGGTTGAGTGATAACAAGTTGCTCGTCTTTGATTTGACAGATTTCTTCAAGGACACTTCTGAAATCTTCGCCTTTGTTTGAAGAGAATGCACCGCAGACATTTTCCCACACAATAAATCTTGGATATTTTCCATTGGTTTTAGACCTCATCTCCTTGATAATTCGAATGGCTTGATAGAACAAAGAAGAATGACTGCCAACTAGTCCTGCTCGTTTGCCTGCAATAGATAAATCAGTACAAGGGCTACCAAACGTGATAATATCAACAGGGGCTATCTCGCCACCATTGATTTGATTGATATTACCTAAGTGTACCACTTGTGGTAACCTTTTGGTTGTTACCCTTATTGGAAAGGGTTCAATTTCACTTGCCCAAACTGGTCTTATTCCTGAAAGCAATCCTCCCAATTCAAAGCCACCACTTCCCGAAAACAAACTGCCTAGTGTCAACTTACTCATAAGTAGCCACCTCGTCAAACAAACCAAGCATTGCATTGGTTCGAGCAAATTTTCCGTGCAATAAAGTAGCCACTTCATCATATGCGTGAGCGGCTTCTTCAGGAGTATTGTATATGCCAAGGTTAATTTGACGATAATTTTTATTGATGTAACTTCGATATCGTCCTGAGTGAGTTTTGCTTACACCTTTGAACCCGATAGTATTGTTACTTCGTACTTTTTGATTGTAAGCATTTTGAGCATTTGTACAAATTCTAAGATTACATTTCCGATTATCCTCTGGGTTACCGTTGATATGATCCACATATTGCCCGTTATTAGCTCTAGTAATAAATCGGTGTAGGATCGTACAGTAGGGAGTTTTTATACTTGTCATAACATACGCTTTAGGGGTAACGTACCAAGTATAGCTTGAGACACGTTCGTAATCTTCAACATCAAATATGAAATGTCGCCTAGATGAATCAGTCGCTAGTATAATATCGTCCATCAATTCATAATTCAAACAATTACCACATGAACTTGTATGCCCATTTCTTAATTGATATCCTGCAACAACAGTTTTTTTACCACAAGTACATTCACATAACCACAATACACTACCATCGTTTCCTCTCCCTACAACTTCAATTGAAGTTAAACTTCCCAATTGTTGATTGGTTATATTAATCTTTCTCATTTTCAACCACTCCACTTATAATTTCTAAATAGCTAAATGTCTTCCCTTCACGTTCAACAGTAATACTTTCAGAACCATAGCTTTCTGCATATCTTCGGATAGAGGCACTTGCAAATTTCTCATCCAATTCCATCGCATAGCAAATACGACCAAGTTGCTCGCAAGCAATCCCAGTCGAAAAACTACCTGAAAAGGGGTCATACACTATTGCATTTGGCTGTGATGAGTTCTGTATCGGATAAGCCATTAACGGTACAGGCTTTTGAGTACTATGATATTCCGACTTTTTAGGTCTGTCAAAATTCCATATTGTCGTTTGCTTGCGGTCACTAAACCACTCATGCCGTTTAGTATTTTTGAATAGATATAAGCAAGGCTCATGTTGCTGTTGATAATCTCCACGTCCGAGCACCAAGCTATCCTTTACCCAAATACAAGTCGTTGAATAATGAAATCCAGAACTGACAGCAGCATTGTAGAAATTAACTTTTTCGCTATCTGAGTGGAAACAATAACAAGCGCCACCATTGGCTAGATGCTTATAAATCTGTTTAAAAGCTCCAAAAATAAATTTATAAAATACCTCAGATGAAAGATTATCATTCTTGATTTTACCCTTTCCACCGTCAAAATTAACATTGTAAGGCATATCAGTTAAGCAGAGATTTGCATTTTTTCCATCCATTAGACGAATAACATCTTCCTCTTTGGTGCTATCGCCACTCAAAAGTCTATGATTCCCTAAATACCAAAGGTCACCAAGTTTTACAAAAGTTTCTTTATCCAGTGCTTTATCAACATCAAAGTCATCGTCTTGTGCATCGTCCCCCATGAGTAATTGATTCAGTTCGCTATCCGCAAAACCTAACAAAGACAAATCAAAGTCAACATCTTGTAACTCACTTAACTCAATCGCAAGCAGTTCATCATCCCAACCAGCATTCATTGCCAGACGATTGTCTGCTAAAATATAGGCTCGTTTTTGCGCCTCCGTCAAATGTTCCACAAAGATACAGGGGACTTTCTCAATTCCTTCTTCCTTGGCAGCTAAAATCCTACCGTGTCCTGCAATCAAGTTTAAATCCTTATCCACGATAACTGGATTGATAAAACCAAATTCACGTATTGAGGACCGTAGCTGCAAAATCTGTTCCTTGCTGTGAGTTCTTGCATTTCTTGCATAGGGAATCAATTTCTCAATCCTCACCTTTTCAAATCTTTCTGCGACATTATTTTTCATTTCAAATCTCCTAGCTCTAAGTAGCCGCTCCATCAAGTCATCTTGTGGTGCATCATCATAATCAGTACGACAATTTTCTTTTACAATCTGAAAAATTTCATTCCAAAGTCGAACGGCTTGATTCATATAATTAATACCAATATTGATAAACGGAGATGGGATTGGTTTTTGTGTGGTTGGATGCTTAGAGAGAAAACCTAACTTATTAGTCATCTCTTCGCACTGAATCCATCTGGCACTACTCATCGCATACCGTTCTAATAACTGTGGCGATACCTTTGTCGCACACTTAATCCTATCCAACCATTGCCATGTTTCTTCATAAATGTCAGAGGCTTGAAGTGAACTACCATCACGTTGTTCAGCTGATAAAAAATCATGTGGCTTTGGCATTTCTATCCCTGCAATGTCTGGAATATCAAGTACTTCTAATTTCCTACCCCCGGGATTACCTGCCTTTGCTTTCTCAGTCACGGCTGATTTTTTGCGACCTGCATCGGCTCTCACGCCACCTCGACCACCTGTATTATTTGATTTTGTTGGCATTTATACTAACTCCTTTAATTACCCTTTTGATTTCGCCTTTTTTATGCGTGTGACCCCTCCCCGCTGGTCTTCTTCGTCAGTTGTGGAGATACTTACCGCCCCTCCCCTTTGTTTCGTCTTGTCAGATGTTCCTTTGAGTGATGATGCTTGCACAAGCTCATCAGGTTGTTAAAGTCATTTGAACCACCTTGACTTAATTCCTGAATGTGATGCACGTGCTCAACTGGTCTTAGACATCCCTCATCAAAACATTGCTCACACAAGGGATGTTGTGCAACGTAACGTTCTCGTATCTTCCGCCAAGGCTTGCCATACCTTCGACTTGTTTCTGGATCACGTTCATACCTCTCGTAACGTTTCCTTGCTTGATTCTTATGTTCTTCACAATAATCAGTGTCAGTTAAATGCGGACAACTTTGATATTTGCATGGTTTCTGCGGTTTCTTTGGCATCACATCACCTCCAATTAATTTTATGTGTTCAACAACTATCCTTACACGTTGTCTGAAGTGTGGTGGACTGTGTTGAACACCGTTCTAACAATGCTTAAACACTTCGAAAAGTGTCGTGGCTATGTGAACACTGTTCTACAACGCTTAAACACTTTGAAAAGTGTCATAGGCTGTGCTAAACACCGTTCTAACAATGCTTAAACACTTCAAAAAGTGTCGTGGCTATGTGAACACTGTTCCTAACAATGCTTAAACACTTTAAGAGTATAACTAATACCGCTAAGACACTTACTCGAAACATAAGAAAAACCTTCAAGGATTACTCCCCAAAGGCTACTTACTGATACTCTTGTGCTAGTATTGCGACAAGCATCAATCGTTTTATGCTTTTTTGCTACCTTAATAGTATCATTTTATCAGACTGACATACCATGACATTTACTGACAAGTTTTACTTTTTTAATGAGTAAGTTCGATTCTTATTGCTACCATGAGCTTCAAGAAAACCTAGACTTACTAAACTAGATAAATGTTTACGAACAGTTGGTGCTGATTTTCCAAGGAGTTTCGTTGCTACCGCTGTATTAATAGTATCATGGTCAGTCAAATACTTTTTAATCAAAAGATAAACTTGCAGTTCAATACCTGACAACTCCGTTGGTAATTCTTCTGAAATTTTATCGCTTGACTTATCACTCGTTTTATAAGCGATAAGTGTTTCTAAAATAATAGACAACATAAACTCAACAAATCCAGAAGAATCATTTTGTGAATCTGCAATTGCCAAAGCATCGTAATATGCTTGTTGGTTTTCATAAATAATTGTTTCTATCGGAATCCATGCAAAAATTGAATTCCAATTCGCAAGAATAACAGTTTGCCACAAACGACCCATTCTACCGTTGCCATCTTCAAAAGGATGAACCGTTTCAATTTCATAGTGAAATACACAACTCTTAATCAGTTCAGGTGTATCATCATTTGCTCCCCAATCAAACAAGTCACTCATCAAACTAGTAATAAATTGCGGTCTTGCCCCCATATGAATTAAATTGCCAGCTGAGTCATAGATACCTACATCTTTGGGTCTATACTGACCCGAAGCGTTTATGATACCATTTGTTAATAAGCCATAAGCTCGCAAAAAGTCACTTTGTTTATAAGGATTTAATGTCAAAATCTCTTCGTAAGCATCGTAGGCATTCTTTACCTCATGAATCTCTTTTGGATTACCAAGAACTCGCTTGCCATCAATAATATCTGTAATTTGCTCAACAGTTAGACTATTATTTTCAATTGCTAGGGATGAATGAATCGATTTGATTCGATTTTCTTTTCTAAGCTTCAAATTACGTTCAACTTGAAATTCTAAATTACCGATAGCTTTAGAGATTTCAACGATTTTATTTAGCATATTATTGTTGATTGAAAATGGTGGTTTCATCGTATTTACCTCACTTTTCAATTTCTATTATACCATAAAACACAAATTATCGCTCGATTTACAAGCAATAAATCAAGCGACAATTTTTTTATGAGCGACAACTAAACGATGATTGGTTTTTCTGGAACTTGCATCAATTTCAACGCTTTCGTATGCCAACGATAAATCGTCCGAACATCCGCATTCAATTCTTCCGCAATTCGTTCCCATGTCATACCGTGAATGTAGCGGTATGACAGAACTATATTTAAGTCAACATTCTCAAGTTTATCAATTGCTTCTTGCATTTGATTTCTCAAATTTACAAATTTATCAATTTGTTCATTGATATGCCTCTCAAGAAGATAGACCTTCTCAAGCACTCGAATAAATGGTGCTTCGGTATTTCTATTAGGACTGGAAATTCTTTCTTCATAAGAGACAATCTGGGTAGAAGTAACCAATACACGTAGTTCCTTCAAACTTAAGAGTTCCTTATCAATCCGATTGTCCAATCTATAAGCATGTTTCAAATAATTTTTGGGCGTCATTTTTCTTTTCCTCCTAGTCGTGCTTTAACTATATCAATCCGCAAATTTTGTGTCTTCTCATTCCAATGCTCGGCATCAGTATCACTCTATCTGGAACACCATCAAGGATAGGCGTCGTAAATTTCAAGCTCCGACCTCCTGCTGTCTTCACTGCAACACCTAGCTTTTGTTTGATTATTTTTTCTAGCATTCCTATCTCCTTTAATTTCAATTAGTGTAGGTCTATGTACCCCTGAACATTAACTCTTCTATAGGTCTTATTTTTTCACTTACTAGGAAAAGTAATGCAGTACCCTACATAGAGCTACACTTTTTATAAAAATAGGCTATTCCAAGAACTCAGAAACCAGATGAAGACCATAAACGATGACACCTTTATTACTTCTCTTGCGCCTGATTCCCTCAGCTTCCAAGGCAACATAGAAATCTGCTGCACTGCGAACATATTCGCCTGTCCTTAAACAAAATGCACGATACTCGGAATAAAGTATACCAGATTTCTCAGTATATTCTTTGCTAATCTCACAACAATCATCTAAAAAGTGAGTGAGCCAATCATTATCACTTTTATAAGTATTTATCGCATTTTGAACCACTTCAGGAATTTCGATATGATAGTCATCCGCAATCACACGCTTTGCGCCCTCAAGAATCCAATATAAAACAGCACCACCTGCATTCTCTAAAAGATAATCCGTATAGTTCTTCTTGTCCCCACTTCCTTCAATCTTTGCGACAAAAGGAATTACAATCAGTCTGCGCCAAGTCCCTTTATCAATCGCACCAACTTTTGGTAAGTGGTTCGTATAAAGTACAAGTGTATGTGTTGGTACATACTTGAATGGGTCCTTATATTTCTTTTCTGCAGCGATCTCGTCAGTCGAACAAAGCTGCTTGATATTTGAAGTATTGAGTCTCATTCCCTCTTCAAGTTCAGCTGCAATTAACAAACGCTTACCTTTTGCCTCAGCCAACTCAGGTTTCATATTTCTACGACAACCACTCGTCAACATATCTGCCGAGATGCTCCCACTGTAATTACCTAAAACGCGAGAAATCAAATTCCAAAATGTTGACTTGCCGTTTCGACCATCGCCGTAAGAAATAATCAGCGCCTCGACATAAACTTTTCCGATTGCAGCCAAGCCGACAATTTTTTGAACATAATCAATCAACTCTTGGTCCTTACAAAAAATCGTTTTGAGAGCATCTTGCCAAAGTTCGGATTTATCTGTCACAACATCGACTTCTGTTTGCTTTGTGATAAAGTCCTGAGCAAGATGTCTTGCTTATCACCTGTTCTCAAATCAAAGGTAGCTGAGGGGGTGTTTAATAAAAATTCATCAACATCAAGCATTCTCTGCTCAATTTCAAGTTTGGGTCTGGCCACTTTCAAGGCTGAAGAGAGATACTTATCATCTCTTCGTTTAATCGCATATTTTCGATAGTTGCGTGCTTCTTCATACCTCTCAAATGCGTGTAATTGATTTTTGTTAAACATCGTCTGAGCTTTTTTAGCACCAACACTCACTAAGATGTCAAATGCGCCATTATCAACCATCTCCTTCATCGTTTTTTGAATTTCAACATCTGATTCTTCAAGTTGACGCTCCGTCAAATCCTGAGCCACTGCTTGTGCTTTGGAACCAGACTCCTCCCAGTAACTACCGTTATAGACAATATAGTCTGTTGCCGATGAATATCGTAAAACACCTTCGTACTCATGGGATAGCACTGTTGCTTGACCAACATCTGAGAAATCAGTAGGCTTGAACAGACAATCTGAATTGTATTGCTCAGGCGAGATATAGTCAGTTTGTTTGGCTACCTTTTTCCAGAAGTTAACCGCACTATTCCAGATGACAGCCAACTCCTCACCAAATAATGGTGGCATACATTTCTCTGCAGCTTTTAAGAATCGGTCATGTGCTTCAGATGAATTGCCCAAGCGTTTGATGATTTTCCCAGCAATATGACTCATGGCATTATTACGACCTCCTTCTACAATTTGATATTGCGCATCATCCCAATTCACAAATACATCATCATTCAAATAATCAAGAACTGTTTTGTCGCCATCAACTATTTCAATTTCCGTATTAGCTGTGCCAAAAAGTAGACGCGCACTGTCCATGGCATTATCATCAAAATACGGAAACGCTAATTGAATTTGTTGTTTTGCTTGTGCATACTCTACAGCGCTTGTAATAGGAAAAATCGGAAAGTAAACATGAAAACGTGGTCGAGCTGACTTACTCCCCTTTATTTTCAAATGATTTCTAGAGTAAGTAACGACAAACTTGACATCTGGAAAAACTCTCGCAACATCAATTGGTGTCACCCAGTCTTGAGACTCGTCAGAGTGGTCATTGTCACAATCCAATGGCATGACATCCGAACTTATAAAATTTGCACCACTACGATAGTGATTCGCATAATCAGCCGCCACATGATCAAACTGGATGACCGACAAAAGTAACTGTTTAGTCGTTATAACCACCTTTGTAGGAAAAAGACAATTCTTGAGATTACCTTGAAAGTTTGACTTGTAAAGCGTGAAATGTATCATATAGTTTGTCTCCTTTTTGGGGGTAGAATTCCCCTAAATAACAGTCAAAAAATTCAGGTCAATAGTTGCAGTTCTTGCGACTGAAATAAGAGGTCAAACAAGTAACCGCCTCAAGCCTTTATTCTTTTTGATAAAATGTACACGCATAGCCATCCGCATTAAGCAATAACCCCTTTGCCCATGGTGGTGTCACTGACATTAGGTCACAAATATTATCTACGGATTCAGTCTTATCTACTTCAAGTATGACCTCATCATGTACATGACCAACAATTCGATAGTGTCTCAAATTAGCCATCGCAAAACATAAGATATCTCTAGCCATGGCTTGAACAATATTTTCCACAAACTTAGGACCATAACTTTCTAGTCTCTCCCATTTTTTTGTCAAGCCCACTCCTTCATAAGTCACGGATTCCCCATTAAATTTATTTGGACTAATTTGAGGTTTGACATAAGCAAGCTCTCTTCCTGAAAGTAATGTGACGAAAAGCATACCACTTTTACAGTTAAATTTGATACCATGTGAATTCGTTACTGTGCGCTGTCTGACACTATTTTTTACTGCTTTATCTATATCCCACCACAGCTTTGTAATTCTAGGATTAGTCTTTCGCCACCTCGTGACAAGTGGTTGTAGTTCTTCTTCAGTTAACCCCATATCCAGTGCGCCCATTGCCGTCAATGCACCAACTGAGCCTCCATACCCAAGAGCCAATTCAGATATCTTACCTTTTTGTCGCAAATGTCCGTTCACGCCGTTCTTTTCAACCGGCACATTAAACATTTGACTCGCACTGGCACAATAGATATCTCCACCACTTTTAAAAACTTCAAGTCGCCACTCTTCCCCTGCCAACCACGAAATCATACGTGCTTCAATGGCTGAGAAATCCGCTACTATAAATTTCTTATCATCTTGTGGCACAAAAGCAGTCCGAATGAGTTCAGATAGGATTTTAGGCGTTGACTCATAAAGTAAGACCAAAGCATCAAAATTTTTATCCCGAACCAAGGACCTTGCCTCGGCTAAATCTGATATATGATTTTGTGGTAAATTATGAAGTTGAATTAACCTACCTGAAAATCTACCTGTCCGATTGGCGCCGTAATATTGAAACATCCCATGAGCGCGACTATCTTTACAAACCGCATTTTCCATTGCCTGATATTTCTTAACCGATGACTTTGCGATTTGTTGGCGAAGCAAAAGCACCTCTTTTAATAGACCAGAATTAGAATTTATAAGCGCTATCACTTGTTGCTTTCCAAGGCTCTCTATCTCTAAACCATGTTCTAGCAACCATCTTCGCATTTGTAAGACACTATTTGGATTTTCTAACCCTGTCAAATTTACCAATTTTGAAAAGATAGAGGTCTTAGAAAGGGTATCCAAATGAATAGCCGATGTGACAAATACGTCATCAAGACCAATTCCCCTATCATTAATTTCCTGATCAAGTTGGTATTCATGCCAAATATCATCAGATACTGGGAAATGAGATAATTTATCTTGAATCAACATTTCAGTTTCTACATCACGTGCATTGTAAAATTTAAAAAACTGCCACTTATCAGAAGCATGAACCGACAAATTTCGGGTTCGACCACCGTTACTTTTAGTTGGCAGGCATGGCACACAAAAATATCGAATGAGATTTCTCCCTTCTGATAATTTTTGTTTATCCAATCCCAGAACTGCACCAACCCCAGCAAGAGATAATGGTAATCCCAATAGCGCCGACCAAATCATTGTACAGCGCCATGAAGATGGATTTAGGTAGATACCGACAGATAGTCCTAGATACTTTGACAGACAAATCCGTTCAAACATGGCATTGAATGCCCACTTTTCTACCGCATCATCTGTTAAAGATTCTAAAATCTCATGTGGTATCATCTCGCCATTTGCCAAATCTACAACGATTACTTTGCCATTATCAATAGAATAAGCAAAAAGCAGAATCTCAAAATCGTTACTCTCACAGTACTTGAAAACACCAGATTTTTGAAGATTGATACTACTGAACGTTTCTAAATCAATATTTATTTTTTTCATGCCATCTTTCCCTTCAAAAAGACAATAGAATCCTAAAACTCTATTGTCATAATAGACACTTTCAACCTAAGAAGGCATCATCTTCAAGTGTTGTGAAATCTTCAGCCGCAGTTGTACCACCGCCAAGTGGTTCGCCATCTCGGATAAATTGAGTATTACCTAAGCCACACGCAATACCTTTATTGCCATTCGAGTTAAAGGCATAAAAATTCAAAGACACACGACTGTAACAACCACTATAAACTTGACTACGCTCAAGAATTGGCTTCACAGCTTGATCGACAATTTGAGGCGGTGTCGTACTGTTGGCATTAATGAAATAATACCCCTGATAGGCTTCATCATCATCACGTTCAAAATCACCGTCACGCAAAGGAAGTTTAATCGTTGCTTTATTGGGTTTCTTGCCCCCAAACTTTGAAAGCCCCTCTTCAATTGCAGCATCCACCGCCTTTTCAATCGCATTGATTGTCGCCGTATCATCTTTTGGAATTAATACAGAAACGCTATACTTCTCGTCCCCACCATTAATCGAGACGACCTCCCACCCATGAAAATAACTGAGTCGTGTGTCCATACCAGTGACTACTTTTGTTTTACTTACATTTACCATTTGTTTTCTCCTCTCGAATTTCAGTGAACTCATCTTTTACATTCGCAATTTCTACTGCTTGTCTTTTATCTTCTTTTGGTACAAGCGTTAATTTACCACGTGGTTTTTCAATCAAATCAACAAGAATCTCATCAAATTTCTTTTTACCGAGTGCTGCGGTCATTGCCGTAATACCGAGTAATTTCTTTTCATAAGCCTCAAATCCAGCAGCTAGCACCAACTTAGCGACTTTCTCATCATTGATATATTTACGATTAGCACGTCCTTCTACCAATTTATAATTCGACCATGCATTTCCTGCAAGTGCTTGTTTCAAGGCATAGGCTTTCACATCATTTGCCCACGAAACCAAGCCATCAACTTTTGATAATACATTTTCAATCTCATCGTCAGTTAGTATCTCAGATTTCTTAAACTCAAGTTTTGCCAATTTCAGATGATGTTCAGCACGTTCTCGACAGACATTTTTAGCCGGACAAAACGTACACCATTTCCCACAATTGAATTCTCCCTCACCTTTAAAGGCAAGGGCTGCGGCAGGCATTAAAACAGTCGTTGCCCAGCCAACAAGCATCTCTTTTGTTAAAGTGTAAGTGCTGATATTATCTCGTCTTGGTTGAAAAATTGTCATCTTCACTTCTGTGATATCATAGATGCCATCAAACAATTCCAAAGCACCAAGTGCGTAACACATCATCTGTGGATTTTCAAATGCATCAACTAAAATCCCCACCCCATACTTCATATCAATGAGTGATAGCGTACCGTCCGCAATAATTAAACAGTCTCCAGTCCCGAATCCCTCCGGTACATACTTTGAAAAATCAAGACGTTGTTCAATGATGACAACCGGATCAGAACAGGTCTCTTTTGCTTTGGCCATTTCAGCCATGACATAGGTCGCATAACTTTCCGTACAAGTCTCCATTTCTTCATCATAATAGTCGAGAATCGGAGCCTGAATCTTGAACCCTAATAACTGTTGTAGCTTATACTCACAAAGACTATGCGCATCTGTTCCTTGTTTGGCATAATCGCTTGTCTTGTTCTCAAAGCTTTCTCCCAATCTTGCGGAAGGTGGGCAGTGTGTCCATCGTGAACTTGATGACGCTGACAAGAGCGCATGGTTCATCACAAAGCCTCCACTTCTTTGAGCAATGCCTTGTAATGCTTGGCATCAACTTCACTTAATCTACTTGCACCATATTTAATGATAAGTTCACGGACTTGTTCTGTTTTACCTTCCTGACTCTTAATCGCAAGCACACCACGTACTGCCTCAAGTGTTAGCTTAGACTCCTTAGCTTTAGTTTTCGCTTTTGGTTTAGGCTTAGTTACTGGTATCTCAACTTCTACCTCCGACTCATTTAACATTAATGCCTCACACAGCTCTTGTAAACTGTCAGCCAAAATACGTAGATTTTCTACCACTTCAAGTGCTAATTTTGTCTTGCTCATCTTCTTTTTTCCCTTCTGAAATTTCATGAATTTCAACTGTTTCGACGGAATGCCCGGGTGTTAGCACTAAATTCCCCTATGATGAATTGCAACAATTTTTTAGGGATTGAGCAGATACCGCTTTTCAATACTGATTGTTTATTACCTTTATCATCGGTAACATTAATTTGAACCCTGTGTTTTAGCCTCATAAATTTGACCTCCTCTTCATGAGGTTTTCTCCCCCACATATATCAGTCGAAAATTTTCTATCAAAAGTTGCGCTTTCTTTAAATTAAGGTAGTCGCTTTTGAATTTCTTTAATTAATTTTTCTTTTCTACGACCGACAGTCGATTTATCAACTTTCAAAGTTCGCGCGACATCTGAATTCGTCTGCCCTTCTGATAAGAGCAAGTACAATTCTTGTAGCTCTGGTTTTAAATTTTTCAAAATCTCTCGTACTATAGCCAGTTGAGGATTCTCCTCAATCTGCGATAACTGATATAGCTCTTTAACCATTGGATTTTTATCCTCCACATTCCCTGCAGTCGCAAAACTCTCAATCGAAATATTCCAGTCACTTTCTGGATTAGGTCGACTATTTTTGATATTGTAGTAGACCTCACTATCATCCAAAGCGTGCAATCTTTGAATATCAATTTCTGTCACTCCCTCCTGATTCAATTGGATCAGAACTCTTTTACCATCAGCAAACTTATAGATATAACCACTGCGCTTATTAGTAGCTGTTTTTCTGAACTTCATAGAATGTCCACCATTTTCTTGAACAATCAAGAACGGAGAGACGATAAGAAGTTGAGCGTAGCGAAAATCAGTACAAAAAATAGGCTCACTGAAAAACGGAAAACGCATCAAACTAGCAACATTCTGCTCTTTCTTTTGGTCTTTCCGTCCCTTTCGGTGGCCACCTATATTGGACTTTATTTGATAAAGAGCGATTCCTTATCAACACTTATTCTATCGAATTTAGAAATATCACACCATGACTTACCAAATCAGATCTAACAGCTAAAAAGCGCAGAAAAAGACCCTATTAAAAGATTTCATTCTCTTAATAAGGCTATCTTCGGTCAACTTTATCTGACTTGGTAAATCAGATATAGTCATCTTTATTTTTCAATAGTTAAGGGCTTTAATTGATTACTGAGTAGTATTTTATTGCAATAATAAATGGATTCTTCCGTACAACTATTAAGAATAAGTTCATAAAATTGATGGTCTATTAACGTTAAACGCAGAGTATGACCTGCCAGTTCTATCAATTTATGGCTTAAATGGGAAGGCAATTCTAAACCAACACAGATTGCCACAACTGATTTTAAATTTGGCTTGGATACATTTCTATTACGCATTCGTGAAATAGTTTCAGGCGCAAGTAGTGTTTGTTCAGCAAGCTCTTCTACCGTCATCTTTTTCCACATCATCAAATACTTCAAAGCCTTACCATAACTAGTTTGAATGTTTAAACTGACCTCAACCAGTTCTAAAACATAGGCTCGCGCCCAAGTGACTTCATCCTCATTATTGATACTTTTTTCTTTGAAAGATTTTAAATTGAAAATCAAGTCTGAAAAAAGATTGTCTATCTTAATGAACCTATCTGTTATTCCAACCCAATCAACATCAAATATTTTATGATTTCTAAAATATATTGGTATACCAAAAAATCTTGATTTGATTGTTTTAATAGATAGCTGTTCATCTTGCATACACATTTCTCCTTCGTATAATATATTCTAGTAGTGATTAACCACTACGATTTTTACCTAATTGATATTAATTTTCACTTGACTACTGAGCCGTTTCTCAGAGATAATAGTTCTGGAATGGACTCACGGATTTTGCTTAT
>NZ_BAAGGP010000021.1:0-37443 GCF_054658615.1 Pseudolactococcus yaeyamensis | reverse complement strand
AAACGTTTTTCGTTATCAATGACTTTTCCAGATTATTTGGCACAGTTGTTTTCAATGTGAGAGCTGTTATTTTTAAAAACACGCTTCCTATTTTGAGATTGAGAGAGAGAGTCATGCGTTTGTCGTGATGAAACGACCGTGGCTTCATATGAGTTGAGATGAAAAAAACGGCAAAATCTGCTATAATGAAAACTATTATGACAAATCACATCGTACTTTTTGAACCACGTATCCATTTTAATACAGGCAATATTGCCCGTACCTGTGCGGCGACAAATACCCACCTCCATCTTATCCGCCCCTTTGGCTTTGAGATTACAGATAAAAACCTCAAGCGCGCAGGACTTGATTATTGGGATAAAGTCGACATTACTTACCACGACGATTTAGAGGCTTTTATGACTTATGTCAATGGTGATGAAAGGGCTAAATTGCACCTGATTACGAAATTCGCAGAACATGATTACTCTGAAAATGGGCTTTACACTGATGACGTCAATCACTATTTCCTTTTAGGGAGAGAAGATACCGGCTTACCAGAACCATTCATGCGTGAACACGCAGAAAAAGCCATGAGAATTCCCATGAATGATGAACACGTCAGAAGTCTCAATCTATCAAATGCCGCAGCTATCGTGATTTATGAGTGTCTGAGACAGCAACATTACCAAGGCTTGGAACTGGTGCACATTTATGAGAAAGACAAATTAAAATGAAGATTTATTTTGTACGCCATGGCAAAACACAATGGAATCAGGATCGCAGACTACAAGGGATGACTGGCGATTCCCCTTTGTTGCCTGAGGCTCTGGTTGAAATTGCAGCGCTTGGCGACTATTTGTCAGCGACTCAATTTGATGCTATCTTTTCAAGTCCCGCAAAACGTGCGATTGATACAGCAACGATTTTATCAGAGCATAATCATCAACCACGTGATATTGTCAAGAAAACCGAATTATTTGAATGGC
The DNA here is from genome assembly GCF_054658615.1 of Pseudolactococcus yaeyamensis. Lineage (NCBI taxonomy): Bacteria > Bacillati > Bacillota > Bacilli > Lactobacillales > Streptococcaceae > Pseudolactococcus > Pseudolactococcus yaeyamensis. The sequence goes on along the minus strand of NZ_BAAGGP010000021.1, from coordinate 36,475 downwards.
ATCTTGGTATTTTTGAGGGTATGCTGATTGAAGAAGCGCATCAAAAAGATCCAGAGAACATGGCAGCCTTTCGTCATCACCCTGAACAGTTTTGGGGCAATCCAATCGGTGCTGAAAATTTAGCAGATGTTTACCGTCGCTTTATCCGCTTTATGGATTGGCTGAGCAAGCAACATTATGAGAATGTTTTAGTTGTCAGCCATGGTGCTTTTTTGTCAAGCACGATTAAAATGCTGACAGGAACACCGATTGGCGAATTAAGACCGAGCGGTGTTGGCTTGGATAATAATACCCTATCCATTGTCGAATATGATGGTAATACTTATACCTTAACGCATTGGAACGAAAAACATGGCAGATAAACTCTATTTTACGGGAACGATTGAAGCGATTTTCTTTAGTAATCCGTCAAATTTTTATAAGGTTATTTTGCTAGATGTGACAGATACTAATGCAGATTTTTCCGATAGTGAAATCGTTGTCAATGGCATCATTGGAGATGTGGTTGAAGGAGATAGCTATAAGTTCTATGGAGAATTAACCAACCATCCTAAATATGGTGAGCAATTAAAAGTATCGACTTACGAGAAGGATGTCCCAACCTCTGGTGCTGGACTCGTTAAATACTTATCAAGTGAGCATTTTCCAGGGATTGGTCAGAAAACAGCAGAAAAAATTGTTGCTATATTTCCAGAAGATACAATTGATGGTATTTTAGATGAACCAGAACGCCTATCAGGCGTTTTAACAGATGTGAAATTGAAAGCATTCGTTAAACGTTTGTCTGAGAATCATGGTATGGAAAAAATTCTGTCCAAACTGGCTAAATATGAATTACCAAGTAAGCTTAATTTCCAGATTTATGAACTTTATAAAGAAGACACGCTAGAGGTTATTAAGAACAATCCTTATCAGCTTGTTTTCGACATCAAAGGCATTGGGTTTAAAAAAGCAGATAAAATAGCGGAAGAAGAAGGGATTTCAGCGACAAGTGATGCACGTATTCAGGCTGGCTTAATTCATACCGTGCTTACTAACTCACTTGAAATTGGTGATACTTATATTGAAGCGCGAGACCTCTTAGAAAAGACGATTGATTTATTAGAATCAGCGCGAAATGTTGAAATATTGCCAAATCAAGTGGTTGAAAATATTAATTTTCTGCTATCTGATGGTAAACTTCAAGCTAACGATACTAAAATCTTTGAGAACTCCCTTTACTTTGCGGAAGATGGCGTTCATCAAAGACTGAGTAAATTAGCCAATCGTATTGGTGAGACAGTTGACGTTGATAAGTTTGATACCCTTATCCAAGAAGTAGAAGCAGCGCTTGACATTCAGTATGATAGTTTGCAAAAGGATGCCATTTATAAGGCGCTGACGCATCAATTTTTCATTTTGACTGGTGGTCCGGGTACTGGTAAAACAACGGTTATTAAGGGCATTATACGCGCATACGCAGCTTTACACAAGGTAGATTTGAATCCAGACAATTATACGGATGATGTCTTTCCAATCGTTCAGGTTGCCCCAACCGGTCGGGCAGCACGTCGGATGAATGAATTGACTGGCCTGCCTGCAGCGACCATTCATCGCCAGTTGGGGCTGAACTCAGATGATTTAGAAGATGATTTTGGCAATGATTTATCTGGTAGTTTGTTAATCGTTGATGAATTTTCAATGGTTGATACTTGGTTAGCTAATAAATTATTTGCGTCTATTCCGCCTTCAATGACGGTTATTCTAGTTGGTGATGCTGACCAACTTCCATCTGTTGGTCCTGGTCAAGTTTTTGCAGATTTGTTGAAGATTCCTGATTTTGCCTCGGTGAAACTGGACAAAATTTTTAGACAGGGTGAAGGCTCGACCATTACCAATTTGGCACACGGCATCAAAGATGGTCAGCTCCCTCCTGATTTCACGGCTAAGAAGCCTGATCGTTCTTATATCGAGAGTAACGCGACTAATATTCCAAACTACATTGGGCAGATTGCTAGCGCTTGGCTGAAACGTGGCAATGATCCTTTTGATTTACAGGTGCTGATTCCCATGTACAAAGGCGTTGCGGGGATTAATCATGTCAATAAGGTCTTGCAAGATTTGTTTAATCCGCTAGAAGAACGCCTGGAATTTGCTTTTCAGGAGACCGTTTTTCGGCAAGGGGATAAGGTGCTGCATCTGGTCAATGAAGCAGCGCTAGATGTCTTTAACGGCGATATCGGTGAAATTACCGATCTTGTGCCTGCCAAGTACACCGAGTCCAAGCAGGACGAGATCGTCATGAGTTTTGATGGTAATGAGGTTATTTATCCGCGAGGCGAATGGTACAAGATTACGCTTGCCTACGCCATGTCCATCCATAAATCGCAGGGGAGCGAGTTTCCGAGCGTCATCGTGCCCATGGTGTCGAGTTATAGCCGTATGTTGGAGCGCAATCTCCTTTATACCGCCATTACGCGTGCCAAGCAGTCCTTGATTTTGCTTGGTGAAAGCAATAGTTTTCAGACTGCCGTCGCTCGACAAGGCGCCAATCGCAAGACCTATCTTGTCGAACGCTTTGGGGGGATTGAAAATGGCGTTCAGGCTAGTGAAAACGTTGAAAATTCAGAAATCGAAGGAGATATGGTCTCAGAAAATGTGACGCAGCCTGAAACTTATGTTTTGACAGAAGAAAATGTTATGACTATTGATCCAATGATTGGGTTGACGATAGATGATTTTGCGATATTTGCTAGCAAGTTGTCGTAAAATATTTTATGAAGATAATAAATTTAGCCCTAGGTTGTGATTAATCATGAAGAATGAGAAAAAAGGGTGGTTGTGAAAAAAGCCGAAAAAAGTCGGGAAATGGCGGAATAAGTGGGTTTATAGGTGGGAAATAAGCGGAAAAACGTGAAAAAAATTCTCAATTAGTGAAAAGAAAAAAGCGAGAAAATTCGCTTTTTTCTTTTGGGCTTTAAATGGCTCTTAAAAGCTCTTAAAATGCCTTTAAAAATTGGTTGCTTAAAAGGTTGTCTAGTAGTGTATTTAAAGGTTTTAAGAGGTTGTACGTGGTTTTTAAGAGAGGCTTTAAATGGTCGGGAGGGTTTGGCTTGTGTGTTGGGTGGTGGATTGGGCGCAATGGTTGTGAAATAGCTAGAAATGGTGGTATTAGTGGGTTTGTGTTTGATTTTGTGAAAATTTTAACTTATCTGTCTTAAAAATTTTAGCTTAAATGTTTTGAAAGACCTTTTAAAAGGCTTTAAATCAATGGTTTAGAGATTTTTTGAATAGATATATTTAACGAATAATGGATGTAGTGTCTAATATTTGAGCCATTAAGTGAGCTATTAAAAAAACATTGATTTCATGGGATTCTTGATTTTTTAATAGCTCATTATTTTAAAATTCCATAATGCTTTCACAAAGTCAATTTTTGTTATTTTATAAAAACTGACGGTATTTTTCCGTCTTGCGATTTTTAACCGTCAACTGGTTCAAATGAGTCAACAACTGAAAAGATTTTAATGTGAGATCCTTCGTCTGGTGGAAATGGAATGATGATGTCATCGTATTCTGGATTTAAAGAAACAAGGCGTAGTTGGTCGTCTTCGGTATAAAGTTTTTTGAAGTAACTTTTATCATCGTCGGCTATTACGCAAAGTTCACCGTTATAACTCGTTGTGCCAAGGTCACGTAATAACAACATTTGCCCTTTATGATATTCTGGCTCCATTGATTTACCTGTTACCATAGTAGCTAGGTCATAACATGGTAGGTCGTCACGATCAGTATAGACTATATAATTATCTTCATCATCGTAGCCATAGCCGAGACCAGCAGCTACTTGTGAATGTCCTATGACTTCGTGAAGCTTTTCAGGTTCTTCTATTTCATAAGCTGGAGCTTTTTCATGAATTTGAATAACTTTTTCTATATTCTGTTTCTCAAACAACTCTTTAGCATTATTTATTAAAAGTGTCTGATTAGATTTATCCAAGTTTTCAAAAATATTATCTAAAATCCGTTTTGTTTCTGAGACTGGTTCGTTTTTCTGTCTAAATGTAGAGTCTATATCAGATTTTTTTACGCCAAAATAATCAGCTATATTTTGAATAACACCATATGAAGGTGCGGTTCTTAGTTTCATGTATTCGGTCATAGCAGAAGATGAAACGCCTACTGCTTCAGCCAATTCTTTTTGAGTTATTCCTTTTTCTTTTCTATATTTTGTGATATTTTCAGCTATTATTTGCTTTCTTTTTTTACTTTCCATACTATAATTGTACCACATTTTTTATATAAAATAATGTTTTTTTACAGTTTTTTTGTATTTTTTGTTGACAATACAGAAAAAATGTATTATAATGGATATATAGGTTGAGGAGGTGATGAAATGAAACAACCTAAAATAAAGATTGATAAAATTGAAATCAAGATTTATGTCAATCAAAAAGAAAAACCCTCAAAAGAGGGCACGCTCAAAATCGCTATCGCAGTGATTGGAGCAATCGCACTGATTATCTCGGCTCTAATCGGATAATCAAAACGGAGTAAAGCACAGGGCAATGAGCCCTAGGCTTTACTTTAGTGTATCATAAAGAAAGGATTGAATCAATGAAAAAATTCAAGTTAGATCCTGAGTGGATTTTGGTAATCGGTATACTAATAGCAGGTGTTATAGCACTTGTAAAAACATTTTTCTTTTAAAGCAAACAAAGTCCGCTTAGGTGGACTATAATTTAAAACACTAAATACAGAAAAAATGTAAAGGAGAATATAGATATGATGTGGACGTTACGTGCTATGCGTGTGAACGTTGGATTAACTCAGAAAGAAATGGCTAAAGTATTGGGTGTTTCAGAAAATACAATTTCCAATCTTGAACGTGATAGCACGAATATTAGGAAGAAAAATTTTGAAAAATATGCAGATTTTTTCGGAGTTGCTGAAGATGATATTTTTTTAGGCAAGAAATACAGTTTTTCTGTAAATGAGCAACAAGCAAGTTAGGAGACAAGATGACGACAAAAAATTCAGAAGAGGTTAGTCATATACAGGAAGTCCATTCTGTTAAAGAAGTTACTGCGCTAGAGATTACGTTACGAATGGATAACGGACATGAAGAAATAAAGCAGTATTGGACTAAGCAAGGGGCTTTCATTGGTCAACACCGATTTAGTTCAGGACAAAAGAATTGGTAAGGGGATAGAAAATGAAACCAATGAAACTTACAAATGTGATGGAAGTGCTAGAAAGGCGCTTTAATGTTAAAAAAATGAAGTGAATTACGTAGCAATTGAAAAGTATATTTTAGGTTGCCGTGATAAGGGACAAACAGTTTTTCCAACAATTGGAGAGGTTTTGAATAATGTTGAGCTTGAAAAGATTGCAAGTTAGGAGGTGTTTCTATGTTCTTGACTATTAGAGAGTATAGTGAGCTTTCTGCTATACCAATAGCAACAGTAAAAAGATATTGTTTACAAGGTAAGATATTGGCAGAAAGCATGCTAAACGAAAAAGGTCGTCCGCAGTACATGATACCGCTTGAAAGTCTTTCGCAAGACCTTCAAGACAAATGGACGGCTATGCAGGCGGTTGAGACGGTGGAAATCAAAACGGGGCTTGAGTCATTGAGTGAAAGCGAGCGTGAACAGGTTGACGAGTGGCTCGCACTTTATGATGAGTTTCAGGTTTTCAAACGTGAAAGCGACTTGAAGAAAACCGAGGCTATGATTGAGTTTGGTGCTTTGCGTGACATTTCTAAAGGCACGCTTTATCGTCGTTTTAAGGCGGTTGAGTCTCGTGAGTATGCTGGTTTGGTTGATCGTCGTGGTAAGTTTAAGCGGCAACGTGTGAATCATGAGGTTGTTGAGCGTTTCTTTGATTTCTACTTGCACCAAAACAAGCGGACGATTGCGCAGTCGGCGAAGTTGGCTCGGCATTGGTGTGAGCAGAATCGTCCTGATTTGCTTGAGAACTTTCCGAGTATGTCAACCTTGAAACGTGAGGTAGATAAGTTGCCACCTGCGGCTGTGGTCTTGGCGCGTGAGGGTGAGAAGGCTTGTCGTGATTTGTTTGGGCTTTATGTGACACGTGTTTATGACAAGCTAGAGTCTAACGATGTTTGGGTTGGCGATACGCACACGCTTGATTTGATGGCGTTAAATGATGATGGCAAGACGGTTACACGGTTGTATTTGTCAGCTTGGCAAGATATGCGGAGCGGTGTTGTGGTCGGCTATCATATCGGAACGAGTTCAAGCTCTACTGTGACGATTAAGGCGTTTAGGAATGGTATTGAAAACTTTGGTATTCCTCGGGAGGTCTATGTGGATAATGGGCGTGAGTTCTTAAATATGTTTTTCGGTGGTCTTGGACATCGGCAGAAAAAATCGACAAAAGATGAGTTTACACCGCCACCGATTTTGAAACGTTTGGGGATAAACATGGTGAATGCGATTGTGCGAAATGCTCGGGCTAAACCTATTGAGCGTTGGTTCTTGAATGTTAAGGAAGGCATTTCTAAGCTGTACGAGAGCTATACAGGTGGGACGGTACTTGAAAAGCCTGAGCGTTTGAAAGGGGTTTTGAAGTCTAAGCAAGGGATCCCGACGATTGCTGAGGTACAAAGGCAGTTGGCTTTGCTGATTGAGTATGGCTTGAATTTAGAGGGTTATGGCGGCGCTGTTGTTCGCGATCAGCATAAGCGCAAGATTGATGTTTTCAATGAGAATATGAAGCGACAACGGATTGTACCAAGTAGCGATGAACTGAATTTGTTAATGATGAAAACGGTCAAGCCGCTTAAAGTTGGTCGGATTGGGATTAAGTCTAAACTGGGTACGCTTGAGCCTATGATTTTCTATGATGAGATGTTTGTCAGGGAGTATATCGGTCAAGAGGTCTATCTGCGCTATGATGAGGAAGATTTGAGCGAGGTTCGGGTTTATGATTTGGAAGATAGATTTATCTGTATCTTGAAAAATGATAATGCCTTGATTGCGGACTTTCGGACTGGTGCTGAGGAGATTAAAACGCTGCAGCGTGAAATTCGTAAGCGTGAGAAGTTCTATAAAGAGGAACTTGACAAGGTATTACCTAATAATCGGGCTGTGGCGCTTGATGTGGCTTTGGCTGAGGCGGAACGTCAAAAGGTTATCGGATTACCGAAAGTAGATGCTAAGGTGATTGAGCTAGTTCGGGCGCTTGAGAATCCGTTAGTGGAACAGCGCGCGATTGGGCAAGATTTTGAACAGTTGGACTTTGGGGCATTTGCGGATGCTTTGGAAAAGATGGAGGATGATTGATGGGTAAATATAACGCTGAGTTAATACAGCGCCTTGAAGAAAAGTTAAAAGCCGAAGGATTAAGTCAGGTCAAGGGTGCTAAGTTGATTGGCATTTCTGACGGGGCTTTGAGTCAGTACCGCCGTGAAAAGTATTCTGGGGATATTCTGGCGATTGAGGCTAAGATTGAAGTTTGGCTTGGTTTGGCTGAGGAGCAGTCGGCGATTGAGTTAAGCAATGCGGCGTACAAGGTGGTCAATGCCTATGTAGCTACTGAAATATCTAGCAATGTTTACAATATGTTGCGGATGTGCCACCAGACCAAAGGCATTATGATGGCTTATGGTGATGCGGGGATTGGTAAGACTTCGGCTGCTGTCAGGTATTATCGGGAGAATCCTAACAATGTGATTTACCTGAATGTGTCACCATCTAGCTCAACTTTGCGAGGGTTTCTGACCTTGCTTGCGCAACAGTTACGGGTGCCTGCTCACAGGAATACGCAGATGATTTCGCAAGATATATCGGATAAGCTCAAGGGTGCTGGCAAGCTGATTATCATTGACGAGGCGCAACATCTGCATAGTAACACGTTGGAAGAAATTCGGAGTTTTGCGGAGCCTGATGTCTTATCTGGTATGAGTGAGGTGGGGATTGTCTTCATCGGTAACGACATTGTGCATAACAAGCTGATTGGTAAGCAACAGGCTGAGTTTGCGCAGTTGTTTAGTCGGATTAAGATGCGCAGGCGTTTTGAGACAAAGCATATCAGTAAAGATGATATCAAAAAAATGTTTCCACTTCTAGCTGAAAAAGGGGCAAATAAAGAGCTTGATTTTCTGCTCAGCATTGCGCAGAGTACGCGCGGTTTGCGAACGGCTGTGAACGTTTATAATAACGCGGTGGCTATGAGAGATGTGAGTTATCAATCGCTTTATGCCATGTATCGGAATATGGAGAACTAGCGATGTTTAAACTATTTGACGATAGGCGAGCTAAGGAAATGATTGAGCTGAAAAACGAAATTGCTCGCTTAAAAATGCAAAGTCAAGAAAACTGGAGTTTGAAAGTAAGGCTTGCCAATGCGTTAAATGAGATTAGTCGGCTGGGTGGCGATACTAGCGAATTTCGGCAGGGTTTAGATGTGTCTGAGCCAGTTGTCTCACTTGCCGAATATGCGAGTGATTGGCACGTGGCATCGGAGCAGGATAGCTCTGCTGTGGTTTGTCTTTCTAAAGTGACGAACTTTGATGAGATTAACTCCTATTTAGCGAGTGAGGGAGTACAGCTTAGTTTAGAGCAAGCGATTGGATAGATGGTAATGTGTGATGAAAATAACATTAGAGGCAACGCAATATGAAAATCAGCGTATTGCTATCTATGCGAGATACGGGACAGATGCTGAAGTTGGCGCTGGTGGTCGAGTAGATCAATTATACAATCAGGATCCAGCGACTATTTCAAAATCTGCGAACTATCTGATGGTGACAGAGCTTGACATATTGATGGCGATTGAGAATGTGGATCGAGTGATTTCGGTTGACGATAATAATAATATTGAGTGGAGAATAGAAAATGACAACTTTACAAAAACGAATGACTAAAAACGGTGGCTTGACTTTGCCACGTGCTTTGCGACATGATTTGAATTTGCCTGCTAAGGCTGCGGTTGATATTGAGGTCAATGAGGACAACAGTGTGACAATTCGCAAGCATGTGCCGACTTGTTTCTTTACTGGTTCGGCTGAGGATGTCATTACTTACAAAGGGTTTGAGGTGTCTCGTTCTGAGGTGCTGGCGATGGCTAAGGAAGCTGGGGTGGTCAAATGATTGAGTTTACGGCAGTAGAAATTAGTCAAAAGGTTGCCCGTCTGAAGGCAGTGACGGACGAGATGGCTGAGTTGAAAGCTGAATCTGAAAAGCTGAAGGTTTGGTTTGAGGAGTTAGCTGAGGTTGAGCTTGCCAATAGTAAGTTTAAGACGGCTCGCTATCTGGCTGATGATATTAAGGTCACAGTGACGAATGCTGAAACGCCTAAGATTTTGGCGGATAAGGTCATCATGAAATTGTTGGGCGAAACGCCTGATAAGTATGCGACATCAGAAATGAGTTACAGCTATAAAAAGCCTCTTAAAGACCTCTTAGTGGCTGTTGTGAAAAATAGTTTTGTCAAGCAATCTGAAAGCTCTATTATTGCTGGTTTGAGTGATGATGGCACGACGCGTAGCTTGCTTGGTAAGAAATTACGGGGCAATTTTGAAAAGGATAAGCAGGTTTTGATGGCTGTGTTGGGCATGTCGGATAGTGAAGCGAGTGATACGGCTTACTTATTTGAGGAGGCGCATAACTACAAGATATTTAATGCGTTTCTGGCTGATGTGGGATTTGATGGCGACTTTGATGACCTTGTCGAGCGGTTGAAAGCTGCGGTCATTGTGGAAGATAAGTTGAAAGTTAGTGTTGAGTAACTGATTGAGGAGGTTCTGATGGGAAATTTTAAGACAAGTGGTGTGGTGCAGGCGTGGCAGATGCGCAAGATATATGCGATTGCGAATCATATTGGGATTGTGGATGGTGGCGCTGAACAGGATCAGCTGCACGCTATGATTGATAATTTGTTTCAGAAAAAATCGGTCAAGCAGTTGTCTTATCTCGAGGCAAGTAAGCTCATCACACAGCTTGAAAGATTGCAGTCGGAACCTTCACAGAAAAAGGTCACTAGCGCCCAACAAAAGAAAATGTGGGCATTGATGTATCAGCTACAATCTTTAGATGTTGAGCCGAGTCGCTCGTCACTTGGTGAGCGATTGGCTGGGATTGCCAGAAAACTTGATATTAAGGTGCATGTCGTGAATGGCAAGGCGGTTGCGCAATGGTTGACACCTGCTGAGGCTAGTCGGCTTATCACGCGGCTAGAGTTCATTATCAAAAATGAGGAAAAGAAACGGGGTGTTGCCAGTGGATGAAACTTCTGAGTACTTTGTCGACAAGTTGGGGCTTGATGTCTATCGTGAGTTATTGGTTGATTTCGGTGGCAGTTCGGTCTATTTTCCAAAACTGGAGAGCTTTGAGCGAGAAAAACGTAATGAAAAGATTTTCAGTGAGTTTGATGGTAGCAACTATCGGTTACTGGCACAAAGATATGGGCTGAGTGAGAGCTATGTGCGGGCGCTGATTAGTGAACAGTATGGTCGGCTATCGGGTAATTTAGCTGATGGGCAAATGACGATATTTGATTTTTTAGAGGATGGTAAGGAGAGTTGACAATGGCGATGATGTTTGATGAAGTCGTTGAGGTTATGGGAATGCGCAAGCCTGTGATGTATAAGTTGCCTGACGGTGGCGAGTGTGATGCTATTTGGCTAGTGCGACAGCTCGAAGAGCGTTACGAGAAGGTGTTTGTGCCTAAAATGGTCATTGATTGGGATAAAACCTTGGCAGAGGCTGGCGAAGATGGGCTTACCTATGCAGGCTATATTGATGCCTTGCTTGGGGTAGCAGATGAAGATGATTTGTTTTATGGCGGTCTTGAATATCCTGAGGGCTATCTCGAATGGATTCATGGCAATGGTAATGCTGTTGATAGTACGTTAAATAAGATTAAGGTAATCAATGGGCATGTGCTGGGCTTTACGGATGTTGACCCGAAACAGCTGAAACTTTTTTGAGGGGATGAAAATGAGAACTAAAGTAACTATTAATGAAATTAAAGAATTGCTTGCGAAGTCTGAGGTTGAGGTAAAGACGGTTTTTGAAAAAGTGACAGTTGTGACTTGTAAGCTACCGAATGGATTTGTCATTGTGGAGTCTAGTGGAGCGGTTGATAAAGCTAATTATGATGTTGAGATTGGTAAAGCTGCTTGTCTGGAGCGGATTGAAAATAAGCTGTGGGAGTTGGAAGGTTATGCCTTGGCTAGAGAGAGGTATGAAAATAATGAACTGTTTAAAAAACTTTCTCAGCGAAACAAGGAACTGACCAAACGCCTTGAGAAAAAAGGTGTTATAAAAAAGCCACACAGTGAAGGTGTGACTGGTGATAAGGTGCGTTATGGTGGTCTTGGTCATCGGGAGATGGAGCGATTGCGTGAAAAGCGTAAGAATGCTAAGCCATACAATGTTGAGGAAGTCAAAAAGGTTCAAAAGTCAATTCTTGAAGGAGTATTGAAACGTCATACTGATATAACCCTTGAATGATCTCTATTGTTGAATCGTATAAAGCATAGGAAGTGATACTGGATTGGCATATCTCAGATAAGGCTAGTAAAAATTTTGCATAGATTAGCGATTTTACCTGAGATTTTTGATTTGTTACAAGTTGTTGAAATTCATTTAGTGAAACATCTGGGTCATTGGAAGGTTGTATTTTGCATAAATCTGAAATAAAATTAGCAAATTCTTTATTGTGTTTTTTGATATAAGAATCATTTGCTTTGGGAAAATGTAGAATTTTATGAGCAGTATCAAGTTCTTCGCCTGTAAGTGATATGTTTAAAGAAGTTGCTTCGTGGCATAAAGCAGCAATGAGTAATGAAATTGGTATTTCTTCCATGGTATTCCTCCTCGACTAAATTGGGGTATGAGTTAATTATAGAACAGGGAGTATAAATGGGCAAGACAAAATCGAAGATTAAGAAGAAAAAACGTCGGATGTTAGTTAGGGCTATTGAAAATGATACGGTTAATCCACACAAAGTTGGAGTTAGTGATCGTTGTCCTGAGTGCAATGTTTTGAAAGTTAAGTGTCGGGCAATCTGGATTGAACAGAGAAAATGTTGCCCCGATTGTAGGTGCTAAGTATGACTGATTGGGAATATAAAGATAACGTATTAAAGGCGCTCATTGTGCTAAAGGATGCTTATTATGCCAATCCTGACTTAAGCAAAAGTTGCAATATCTGGATGACTGAAAGCACTAAGAACGGTAAAGATTTTTTAGAGTTTACATTTGAGGAGCGATAAGATGAGATTTAAAGCTGATTATTTTTACAAGGTATTACCTATGTCATTGATACTGGTGATGTATATTGTATTTGCTTTGTTCACTAGTGATACAAATAACAAAATCGAAAAGCAACAGTCTAAGATTGAAGCGGTGCAGGTTAAGCAAGATGAACTGTTGAAACGTTTGGACGATTTAGAGAAATCGGGTCAAACAAAGGATAAAGAGCTTGAAAATGGGCTTAGGAATAATTATCAGGGCTTGATGTTGCTAATTGAGGATTTACAAAGAAAATTGAATTAGAGGGAGCTGCGGACTTGGTGGCGACTGATATGCCTGACACTGGAGAACAGGCTAACGCTACGCAGACCTCTATTGCTGAGGGTGGTGATATTGCAACACATAATGGGTACACGGTGAATAGTAAGAAAGAGGCTATCGCTATGAGCGAAAGCGGTGGTGACTATACCGCACGAAATGGTCGCTACTATGGTCGTTATCAGCTAGACGAGAGCTATCTTGGTGGAGATTTAAGCCCAGAAAATCAGGAGCGGGTCTTTGAGCAGTATTGCTTGGAACGCTACGGTGGTATTGATGGAGCTTGGCAGCATTGGCTTGATTTTGGTTGGTACTGATGAAGTAGGAGGTTCAAATGGCGAATATCATAATTTTAGGACATAAAAGCGATTATTCAAAAAGTCGTGGTGTCGGTGAAACGAAAGTGCGAGATTTTTTCTTTAGTGATAATCAGGTAAAGCAAATGATTGAGGAAGCGATTGCTTTGTATATCAGAAATGAGTGGCATGTTTGTCGTCGTGTTCTGACAAATGAAGATGTTGAGTTCTCTAAAGAGAGCGCTAAAAAATTTGTTCGGGAGTATGTGAAATGAAGAAAAAGACGAAAAAGGAAGTGATGGATATTATCGTAGTCAAGGTGCATGATGGTGATCTGACACTTGCTTTTATTGAAAAACAGCTTAATAAACTACCGATTATGAAACCAATCAAGATGCCTAAGCTAGTATTTGATTGGTTTGAAGAAACTAAAGAAAAATATTCAGGACATTCAGCTTTATATTTTGTAATGTGGAATAATGAGAATTTGATGATGTGTGGTACAAATTTCCTGAAGGGTGATGAGTTAGAAATTAAGGAGTGGATTAATGCGCATGAGGATATGTTTGTACTTGCGTGGCTATATCCTGAATTGATTGAAGTCACTAAGTGATGCACGTGCTGGCGAATTCACGTTAAAAGTCGCAAAAATGAGCTGGGTATCCTCGAAAAAATGCCATCGGAAACTGGGCGAATTTGTCAAGGTTTCTATTTTTTGTAGCCAAATACGCAAGCGAACTCACAGCGTTTGCCGTCGGGGGAAGCGCCCGAAATGATTGAGGAGGTTTGAAAGCATGGGGAATATGACCTTTAGTGCAGCTCATATGGTGCTGGATACATTTGACAAAAAGTTGTCTGGAGAGGCGCTTAAAAAGCAGTTTAAAGTTATTTTAGATAGGCTTGAAGCAAGCTATGAGCCAGCCCAAAAGACAAAGGTATCAAAACTTGATGATGTTAAAACAATCGTTGACTATCTGAATGAGAGGGCAGGCACTAAATATCGTGAAACGACTAAAAAAACGCAGACATTAGTTGCGGCTTTGTTTAAGGATGGGTATGTCCTATCTGATTTTCAGCATGTCATTGATGTCAAGTGTGATGAATGGCTAGGGACAGGCTTTCAAAAACATCTCAATCCAGATACTCTATTCAATGCGAGTAAGTTTGAGAAATATGTGAATCAGACACCAGTCAAATCTGAGACAGTTGTGGGGCAATCAGTACCTAGTTGGTCAAATTCAGATTATAAGAATGAGACATCTGCAGAGGATTTGGCACGGTTTGAACGAAATAGTCAAGAGCGCAGGAAGCGTTTAGAAAAACTAAAAAGCAGATCAACGCCAACTTACAGTAGGATACCCGACTGGTATGATCCTGATTATAAAAATTCAACGACAGATGAGCAGCAGGCGGAGCTTGATAGAATTAAGCGCCAAGCGCTTGAAAAAATGAAATGAGGACATGAAATGTTAGAAGAAAAAATTTCAGCGGTAGTCGCAGATTATTTTGCCAGTGGCAAAGTCGAAGAAAAAGTTAGTGAGGCGATGGATGCTGCGCCTGAGCCGACTTTTTGATAAAGGGAAATGATGAAAAAGAAAAAAATTGTGGTTGTAATTGCAGTACTTGTGACACTTGGGTGGGTCGCATTGCTTGCTGGGTGTAGTAATGAATCTGACTATGTGTCAGAGAATATTTCAACTGATGCAGATAACTTTAAGATAGACCGCCAGATTACGGTCATCAATACATGGACTGACAAGGTTATCTTGCAAGCAACTGGTAAAATGAGTGTTGAGCGGTCAGATAAAAAGACGACGATTGTGATTAAGACAGGTAAAGACCAGTTTAAAAAACATATCATCTACGAGAATAGCTGGACGGCATCCAGCATTGAGCAGATAGAATCGAATAAGTCTAATCCCTACGCCTATAATTTTGTAATCAATCCTAAGTCAATTTTGCATGGTTGGACTGATGTGGAGGTTATAAATGACTAGACAAATCAAAGTGAGGGCTAAATTTGATAAGGGGGATCATTCTTTCGGTATTGTATGGTCACGCCCCTCTTATGTGATAGAGATTAAGACATTCCTGTTTTGGATACCCTATGGCGAACGTTTTGATTCTAAAATTAAGGCGCAAGAAAGAGCTGCTGAGGTTGAAAAGTTGTTGAATGGGATAAAATGATTATTATTTTTTCTTCAAATATATTTCTCAAATAGATTTGTGTAAATAAGTATAGGCGTTAGGTAAACTAGTGATAGTAAGCCTAGCGCCTTTTGCGTATGGCAAAATAAATGGGGTGCGAAATGGATGATATTTGGAAAATCATATTAACGACAGGGATTTCTGTCTTGACGGGAGCTGTCGGTTTTATCTTTAGACATGTCAATGGGCGGCTTGATAAGCATGAGGAAGGCATTCAGGACATCAAGCAGGACTATGTTAAAGAGTCACGTTATCAGCGAGATATGGATAAGGTGTTGGAGAAATTGGATAAAGTGGCATTAAAAGAGGACTTTGTTCGTGAATTTGCCAAACTCGATGCGCATATAGAAGTTTTAAGACAGCTGATGACGAAAGGTGACAAGGCATGAATGAAACAGAATTGAAAGCGCAGGAGCGTGCTGTGCGGGTTGAGCGCAAGCGTTTGGCGAACGGCTTTGTCTTGCGCATGGTCAATATTGGCAGTGGCTTTAAACGTTTGAGTGACTTTTTGGCGATTGCAGGCGCGCGTCAAGGGATCACTGAGGCAGAATTTTGGGACGCGGTGGAATATGTGCATGAGGAAGGGTATGTTCGTGTGCGCGTGATTGGGACGACTGAAATTGTGCGTGAGATTGCGGATGTTGAGCTGCGACGTCTGGAGGCTAAGTTGACAAATGACGGTGATCGTATCTTGGACGGTGTTAAGCACGATGCGCTGGTTGAGGTGTGACTATGGCGAAAAAAAGAAATAGGAAACACTCTAAGATAGACCAGTTAGCACCTCCTGTTAAGTTGACAGTCGAAGAAATGATAGCTGCGGGGTACACCTACCATGATATTGTCTCCTATCTGAAAACCGAAGGCGTTGAGATTTCTCAAAGTTCCATCCACCGCTACGCTAAAAGTTATATGGCGACAGTTGCGGAGATTAAAGCCATTCAGGAAAATTTTCGTGCCATTAATGATGAGCTAAGCAAAGCACCTGAGCTTGATGTGACTGAGGCGACTTTGCAGGTGTTGGGGCAGAAAATGCTTAATATCACTCTGGACTTATCCGAGGAGCAGTTGCGCGAGATGGATCCCAAGGATTTACTCACGCAGGTCAATAAGTTGGTGACAGCGACAACACAGAAACGACGTGTCGATACGCAAAATAGAACACAGGTCAGTGAAGCGATTGAGACGGTCAAAGTTGAACTCTATGAAACGCTTGCCAAAGAGCGTCCTGATTTATGGCAGGAGTTGAACAAATTCCTTGAAAGCAAGCGAGGTGATGAAGATGAGTAAGTGGTATGTCGTGCAAGTTGCGACTGGTCGTGAGACACAGGTGGTTAGAGAGCTTGAAAAAAGTGGCTTTAGGGCTTGTGCGCCACAGGAGCTGTTACTCATTCGAAAGGGTGGTGAGTGGCATAAGCAAACGAGATTATTATTTGCTGGGTATGCTTTCGTCAACTGTGCTTGGAGCGCTGGGAATTATCACAGGGTTCGAGCGCTAGAGTCTGTAATTAGGTTTCTGGGGAATGAACACGATGAGCCGTGTGAACTTGCCAAAGATGAAGCTGAGATGATTGAGCGACTGAGTTTGGAGTCGGAAATCATGCCATCACTGGTTAAATTCTATGATGATGGCAGTTTTGAGGTTTTAAGGGGCATTTTAAAGCAGTTTAATTTGTCCTCAATACGTTTTAATAGGCGAGCTAAAAAAGCGATTGTACGGCTGACAATAGGCGGTACAGAGCAAGATTACAAGTTCGCCATACAAGAAACAAGTGATAGCTAGAGTTGATACGCTCCTTTGGCAGACATCACTTGTGGATAATAGAGGGAAATCATTTATCGCTAGTTTGGCGATAAAATGGGAAAGTGTGTCAAAAATGGGGAAAGTAATTAAAAAAATATCGAAAGGGTATCGTGATGATGAATATTATACGACAAAAGAATCTGCAATAAGTTTCTTTAAAAAAATAGTGCTGCCAAGCAATATTTTAAAACATAAAATTATTGCGATGCCATTTTCTAAAGCGGACAGTCCGCTCGGAATGGTTGCTAGTCGTTTTCACGACAATATCGTTTTTTATCGTGATAATCAGGACTTATGGCAGGAAGTGGCAGCTTATGAAGATGTGGCGGTCATTGACAATCCGCCTTTTAGTTTGTCGGCGAAGATTGAGCGGTTTTATTTTGAACATGAGATACCGTTCGTCTTATTTAGAAGTGCCGTCGCCTATCCAAAATTTATTTACGAAAAATTAAGGGCAGGCATTATCTATGAAAATAGCGCTAAGGGTGTTCAATTTAATTGGGGCGTTGCAGCGCATATCAAAGGTGATGATTATATTGAGCAGCACTATCCAAATTTGATTGATAATCTTAAAGCAACTGGTGTGCTTGCGAAACGGATTCCGATAGCTTTTTCTTTTTATCAAACGGCTTATGATTTCAAAATCAATACAGTCAATTTTGATGGTGGTATGCGCTATCCTAAAAAGAAAGATATATTCATGTATTTTAACCGTGGTGTGTTTAATTCAAACAGGCAATTATATCTCGGAGATGATGGTCGAATTCATGGTATTTCTGATTAGTTCGTGGAGAACTCACGTAATACCTTTTAAAAACCTTGTAGACCCTTTTAAAAATGATTTTGATGATTGTCACGAATAAATAGACATGAAAGTCTTAAAGTCGCTTACAAGCGATTTTAGGGCTTTTTAGAATGGAGGTGTGAAATGGCTAGAAAAAAGAGTTCAAAAAAAGTTTTATCGGCAATGCGCAAGGTTGAGCGCAAGGCTGTGCTATTAGAATTTTCGGGAAAAGATGCCAAGGAAGGCTACACAAAGGAAAAGGCACGGCGGGATTTGCTTTGGCTGAAACAAAAAGCCATGCTTGAGATTGACCAGAAGGGTGTAAATGCTGGTAATTTTACAACTTTTCTGATGTCGGTCAAGGGGTTGATTGAGTTAGACAACTTGCTGGGTGAGTTTGATGATAACGAAACACTCATCACTGGCTTTACGTTTGAGAGGCTTGATGATGACAATTCTTAATATCGCAAAGTTAATCAATCCCGCTTTTGACACAGTACTTTATACGCTCAAATCTCACGTCATTCTCAAAGGTGGTCGTGGGTCGACTAAGTCATCGGTAGTCAGTATTAAGGCGGTTGTTGAATTTCTTAATGACAAAGATAGCAATGTTGTGGTGCTGCGCAAAGTCGGGAAATATCTCAGAATGTCTGTCTATGAGCAGATTAAATGGGCAATTTATGAACTTGGTGTTGGTAATCAGTTTGTTTTTGGCACAAGCCCACTGAAAATAACGCATAAGAAAACTCAGACTGCTTTTTATTTTTACGGCGTTGATGATCCGATGAAGTTGAAATCTCAGATTATTGCCAAAGGCTATGTGTCGCAGGTCTGGTTTGAGGAGTTGGCGGAGTTTGCTGGGCGTGAAGATATTGATGTGGTGGAAGATACTTTTATTAGGCAAAAGTTGCCAAATGGTAAACGGGTCAAGGTTTATTTTTCCTACAATCCACCACGTAATCCTTATGATTGGATTAACGAGTGGGTGGCTGATAAAGCAACTGATCCAACTTATATGATTCATCACTCGACTTATCTGGATGATACGTTAGGCTTTTTGTCTGATGATATGAAAGAGAAGATTGAGCGATACAAAGCGAATAATCCAGACTATTATCGTTGGATGTATCTTGGCGAAGTCGTGGGGTTGGGAAATCATGTCTACGATATGAACCAGTTTCACAAGTTGGCTGAGTTGCCAAATGATGATCAGATTGTCGGGATTTCTTTTGCCCTTGATGGTGGTCACCAACAGTCAGCGACTGCTTGTGTGGCAGTTGCTATCACGGCAAAAAGAAATGCGATTTTACTTGATACACTCTACTACTCACCTGCGGGTCAGGTCGTTAAGAAAGCGCCGAGTGAGTTGACGGTCTTGGCACATGATTTCATGGAAAAGGTCTTGACTGAATATCAGAAACCGCGGCTACTGATGACGATTGATAGTGCTGAAGGTGCGTTGCGCAATCAGTATTACCACGATTATGGTGGGCGCTGGCATCCAGTTGCCAAGAAGAAAAAGCAGGTTATGATTGACAACGTCGTTAGTTTACTTGCGGAAGGCAAATTTTTCTATTTGGATAAACCTGAAAATGAAATTTTTATCAGTGAACATCAGCGTTATCAGTATGAAGAAAAAACTTTAAATACTGATGAGCCGAAGGTTATCAAAGTTGATGATCATACGTGCGATGCCTTTCAGTATTTTGTCATTGATAATGCGGAAAAGCTAGGACTTAAAGCATAGGAGCTATTCATGGGAATCAAGCAGAAAATTAAAGATATGATCACGAGAGGAAAATATGCGATGACGCAAGAGAGTTTAAATAGCATCTTAGACCACCCTAAAATTGCGGTATCGTCTAAGGAGTACGGACGTATCAAAGAAAATTTGAAATATTTTGAGAGTCAATTTTCTGATATTGAGTACCTCAACACGGAAGGGAAATCAAAAACAAGGGCACTCAATCATCTACCTTTAGCTCGAACAGTGAGTAAAAAAATTGCAAGTTTGGTCTATAATGAACAGGCTGAAATTGTTATCGATGGGGAAGATGTCAATCAATTTGTTAATGATGTTTTGCAAAATGATAAATTTAACAAAAATTTTGAGCGTTATCTTGAAAGTTGTCTGGCACTGGGTGGACTTGCTATGAAACCCTATGTGGACGGTAAACAGATTAAAGTATCATTTATTCAAGCACCTGTATTTTTCCCTCTTCAAACAAATATGCAAGATGTATCAAGTGCTGCAATCGTGACTAAAACGACTAAAGTGATAGGTTCTAAGAATGTTTATTATACGTTACTTGAGTTTCATGAATGGATTGACACTTCGTATCAAATTACAAATGAACTCTATAAATCGGATATAGCTGATATTGTTGGTCAGCGTGTCCTATTATCTGAGCTTTATGAGGATTTGGAAAAATTGGTTACCGTGACAAATTTGACGCGTCCACTTTTCACTTATCTAAAAACACCTGGCATGAATAATAAAGATATCAATAGTCCATTAGGCTTGTCAATATACGATAACGCCAAGACGACGATTGACTTTATCAATCGGACTTATGACGAGTTCATGTGGGATATTAAGATGGGGCAACGACGTGTTATTGTCCCCGAGCAAATGACAAAAGTTGAGTTTGAGGGAGAGACCTCTCGCAGTATTTTTGATGCTGAGCAAAATGTTTTTTTGCAGTTACAGCTTGGTGGTATGGATGATTTTCAAATTAAGGATGTGACGACTCCTATTCGTTCTGATGATTATATTAAAGCGATAAATGAAGGGTTGAGCCTTTTTGAAATGCAACTTGGTGTATCAGCAGGAATGTTTACATTTGACGGAAAAACTATGAAAACGGCGACGGAGATTGTTTCTGAAAACTCTGATACTTATCAGATGAGAAACTCAATCGTATCACTTGTTGAGCATGCTATCAAAGAATTAGTTGTTTCAATCTGTGAGTTAGCTAAGGCTCATAAAATCTATACTGGTAAAACACCCAAGCTTGATGAAATCACAGTTAATTTGGATGACGGTGTTTTTTCGGATAGAAAAACGGAGCTTGATTACTGGAGTCAGGCAGTTGCAGCAGGATTGGCAAGTAAATTGACTGCAATTCAGAAAACGATGGGATTGACTGAAAAAGAGGCTGAAAAAATGCTTGCAGAAATCAATGCGGAGAGTGTACCAGAAATCAGTGATATTGATGCGGCAATGTTTGGCGCAAGTTCAATGGTTGATGATGACACGTTATCATCTAATAGTGCAGAGCTTAAAACATTAAATGGCGCTCAAACACAGAGTTTAGTTGCTATCATGGGACAGTTTAGCTCAGGGGCTTTATCTGAGGGGCAAGCTGTCAATCTGATAGCTAAGGCGATTGGTATTGAGAAAGAAGAGGCACGAAAAATACTCAATGGGGAGCTGTAATAGATGGCAAAACCTATCAAGATAAATGATAACCAAATGATTTTACAAGCTGGTGCTGCGGCTGATATTTATCATCAGTTGTCACTAGATTTATTTAATCAAGTGATAGTGCAATTAAAAAAGCGTGGCACAGCAGACTTGGAATCTCAACCTTATATTTGGCAACTTGAAAAACTCAATGATATGCACTTACTTAACGAGGATAATGTTAGGTTGATTATTGATCGGTCAGGAGTTGCTGAAAGTGCTTTGAGAAATGTGATAGAGCGTGAAGGTTTCAAGGTTTATCAAGATACTAAAGAGCAGTTAGCGCATGATATGGGTAAATCTGTGAGTGCCTACAATGGCGTTCAGGAAGCCTTAGTAGCTTATGCCAGTCAAACTTTTCGTGAGGTCAGTAATTTAATTAACACGACATTGCCTGCTAGTGTGCAAGCTGTCTATAAGGGGATTGTTGAGCAAACTGTTGCGAGTGTTATCACTGGTTTAAAATCACCACAGCAAGCATTGAATGAAACAGTGATGAAGTGGTTTGACAAAGGTTTCTACGGCTTTACTGATAAGGCTGGGCGACAATGGCGAGCTGATGTTTATGCCAGAAATGTGATTACTTCGACAACTTACCGTGTTTACAACGAAATGCGAACGCAAGCAAGTGAAGAAATGGGTGTCAACACTTATTACTATTCACATAAGGCTGCGGCTCGTCCTGCTTGTGCTGAGCTTCAGGGGAAGATTGTGACTAAAGGCGCTGCTTTCACTGAGAAAGGGGTGCAAGTTTTGAGTTTGCTTGATCATGGCTATGGTTCTGCGGGTGGTTGTTTGGGTATTAACTGCAGGCACACTTTGACACCGTTTATCATAGGTGTGAATAAATTGCCTGATTTACCAGAACACTTGAAAAATATCACACCTGAACAAGCTATTGAGAATGGTAAGAAACAGGCACAACAGCGAGCTTTTGAGCGTGATATTAGGAAAGTTAAGGAAAGGCTGAATGTCGCTAAACAGCTTGATTATCCTGAAATGGTTGATAAATTTGGAAAACGTGTCAAAAACTTACAAGGTGGTTTGAAGCAGCTATTAAAAGATAATCAATTTCTTCATAGAGATACGGTACGTGAGCAAGGTCGTAAAGCTGAATATCTAGATGATGTTCGTAAAAATCTTGTTGTTAATCGTCAAAAGGCGTATAATAAATTAAAGGATGTCTTAGGTAATCGAACACCAACGCTTAAAGAATATGGTGAAATCTTATTAGACCCTGTACGCCGCAAAGCATTATCTCATGATTATCGTGTTGTGAAGTATTTCCAAGGTGAGATAAAAGAAAATTTATCCGATGAACAAAAGAAACAGGCAGTAGAAGCCTATTTCAGTTTCAAGGAACAAGGGATTTTGTTCGGTGATCATGGCATTGCCCGCTATGTCGAGAGGTTGCGTCGAAAAGATGGCACATTTACTTATAATTATCAGTCGGTTATTGCTATTTTTGATAAATCTGTCAATTATGTGTCTACTGGTCGAGATGTTCGATATTACAATGGCATTATGATTGTTACTGAAAAAGGTACTAAAAATATTGTGACGATGATGAAACGTAAAAAAGTTGATAAAAGGTGGGAGTTACCATGAAATATAGTCAAGAAGTCTTAAAATTATTGGAACAAGGTGTAAGTGGCGAACTCTCTAATTACTGGGATTGGTCTTTTGAGTTCAATGAAAAATTTGGCGATGATGAAGATTTTGCGGAAGCTTGGGATAATGAAAATCCTGAGATGTTCGACTTGCTTAGTAATACAAAATTAATCATTTTTGTGGAAACACATGACTATTTGGACACAAAAGGCTGGGTTAAAACCTTGACACCATACTATGAAAAGGCTAAGAAGTTGGTTGCATAAAGAAGTTAATTGATAGGATATAAGAAAAGCACTGCAAATTTTGCAAGTGCTTTTTAGGTACTATTTTTTAGTGTAAGTGATGAGATATGAGCCCAAGGTGCTTGTGATTTTGTCAGCTTTGACAACTAAAGTATCACCTTTTTTAATTTTTGGATTATCTTTCGATACGAAATTTAAATGCTCGCCTGCTTGAATGTTATAACCTGCTGCAGAATCTGGAACAAGTTCAAGGACTTTGATTTTAACAGTTTTACCTTCCAAATCTTCGCCGTCATTGAGTTTTTTCTCAAATTGCGCCTCTGTAAAGTCAGCTTTAGTTTCTGCTGACTTGGAGTTGCCACAAGCTGCAAAGAAAAACAAGGATAAGATAAGGATAGGTAATGCTTTTAGAAGTTTCTTCATAAGTACGCTCCATTTATTTTTTTATTTCAAATTAAATTATATCATAAAATTTATGCTTGCCCAACATGGCGTTAAACTGTAACAATAAGTCCACTGGACGTAAAACGAAAAGGAGTTTCAAATGAGTTTAAAACGCGAATTGCTCACTGAGTTGGGCATTGAGGACAAAACGGTCATTGACAAAATCATGCAAGCTCATGGTGCAGATGTCGAAAAAAACAAGTCTTTATCTGCCGAAAATGACAGTCTAAAAACACAGCTGGCAGAACAAACTGCAGAAATTGAATTATTTAAGAAGTCTGATGAACAAAGTGCTGAAACGAAAAAAGCACTTGAGGATTTGCAGGGCAAATTTGAGACACTTAAAACTGAAAAAGATGCAGAACTTGCTCAGCTCCAGAAAAACAATGCTGTTGCACTTGCGCTAAAAGATACAGGTACGCTTGATAGTGACTTGCTCTTTGGTCAGTTGAACCTTGAAAAAATTGTCATCCAAGATGATGGTAAAGTTTCAGGGCTTGATGACCAAGTGGCAAGCATTAAAGAAAGCAAGCCTTTTCTTTTTGCCCAAGAAAAAGCGCCAGATCCACAACAGCCCAGTATTTTTGTGGGTGGCAATCCTGCGGGAGATGCAGGTGGGAAATCATCTGATCCATTTCAAGCGATTGTGGATGGCTATAAGTAAGAAATATAGGAGAAACTAAACATGGAAAATCAAAATCAATCAGTACGCGTTTATGCACCACAGTATCGGAATGTTTTATCAACAGTATTTGATGTTCGTAAAGCGTTTGCGGGCGTACTTGCACCAATTCAAGTCCTTGATGGCGTGCAAATGAATGCGACTGCATTTAAGGTCAAGACAAGTGACACACCTGTTGTTGTTGGTACTTATAATAAAGGCGCAAATATTGGTATGGGAACGGGAACAGGGAAAACAAGTCGTTTTGGTGACCGTAAAGAAATTATCTATACAGACACAGATGTCCCTTATGATTATGACCTGACAATTCACGAAGGTCTTGACCGCTACACTGTTAATAATGACCTTGATGCAGCAGTTGCTGACCGTTTCAAGTTGCAGTCGGAAGCTCAAACGCGTTTCATGAACGAAAAAATAGGAGCACACTTGTCATCGAATGCCAAAGAAACGAAAACACTTTCGGCATTTGATGAGGCAGCAATCAAATCTTTGTTCAATGCTATCAAGAAATATTATGTTGATCATGAGGTTACTGCGCCAGTTAAAGCTTATGTGACAACAGATTTAAAAACGGCGATTGTTGACATGCAAAGCACGACAACGGCTAAAGGGTCATCAGTTTCAATTGACGATAACGATGTTGTGAAGTATAAAGGTTTTGTCTTGGAAGAAACGCCGGAGAAATACTTCGTAGCTGGCGATATTGCTTACTTCTCACCTGATCGCATTGTTAATCCTTTTGTCGGTATCTCAACAGCTCGTACAATCGAGTCAGAAGATTTTGACGGTGTTGCTTTACAAGCTGCAGCTAAAGGTGGTACCTTTACGCTTGAAGATAATAAAGCGGCGATTGTTAAGGTAAAAACGCCCTAATACGCCCCCGAGCGGAGGGGGCGACGGCGAGACCGACAAACCGCCAGTAATCCCTTCAGATTATGTGGCGGTTGATGGACTGATATCAGAAGCAACAAGCGCTGGTATCTATATTGACACAGGTATTGACCAAGTCGGCGATATAGAAGTTTTTGCGGACTTTCAATCGACAAAAAATGAGGGAGACCGTGCTTTGTTTGGCGCAAGAGCAAGCACATCATCCTCAGCCTTTTGTTTCTTTTCGTCCGCAAATGATGGAAAATATCGAAGCGATTATGGTGATAATAAGGAAATTTTCACCATATCATCATCACTTGATATGGATAGGCACACAATAAGCAAGGTTAATAACCTGACCTATATTGATGATGTGCTTGTTAGTACGATAGTATCGTCTGCACCTACAACGCCAGTACCTATCTCTATTTTTGGTAGAAATGATAACGGCACGGTTGGCAGTAGGTTTGTTGGGGCTATCTACGCATTTCGTATCAAGAAAAAAGGCGTTTTAGTTCAAAACCTTGTGCCAGTACGCCGTTTGATTGATAATGTCTATGGTATGTGGGACACGGTTACTGAGAGGTTCTTTGGGAATGCTGGGACTAGTGCGTTTACAGGCGGTGCTGATTTGTATGAAGCGCCGACAATATTGACGGACTGGGAGACTAGCTTATTAGCTAGTAGTATCGTTGAGACTGATGCGGATGGTCGACATTTGGTTTTTTCTAGCCGCAACAGTTATTTTGAGAAACCTATAGCTGCTACGGATGAGCTTAGACAGACACTAATAAAAGGCAGTTTTGACATTAAACTTGATGAAGTAACATACTCCGATGGCTCTCAGATTGATGAGGTGCACCCGTTGTCTCTTGGTGTCGGTTTAAGGATTAGAAAAGTAGACGGTTCGGATGCCTATCCGTTTATCTCAAGAGCTGAAGTCAGAGCCTCGACATTAGCAGACTATTCGGATTGGACGAGAGTGAGTGGTTATTATCGCATTAGAAAAGATATTGTGCCTGCTTCAATGGAACTGACTTTTTACAATCAAGCAACTTGGACGGGTAGTGGTTCAGATAACACCTATGGCTATCCGATTAATACAAAAGTCCGTAATGTTAGAGTAGCCACTGTGCCTAATTCAGATGACGTGCCAACTGCTGATAATACAGTTGTCGAAATCAAGTCATGGCTTGATGACCAAGAGATAACTTATGCTTCAAGCGCCTCTAAAACAGCTTTGATGTCGTTAGTGGTTGATTGGTTGGATGAAAATAGATAGGAGGTAGCGCGGTGGTTAAGTACAAAGTTATCAGGAGTTTTGAGACATTGACTGAAAAGAAACTGTTCGAAGTCGATGATATTGTGACATTTACGACAAAAAGAGCGGATGAAATTAATGCTAATGTTGTTGTGGTGAATGGTTATCAGGTACTTGAAAGAGTTGCTGAAAATACTGAAAAAGAGGATTAGCATGGGTTATTTAACAGTTGATGAATTTGAAGCACTTGGATTTGAGTCTGTTTCTAATTTTGACAATTTAGAGAAAAAGGCATCACAAGCGATTGACAGTTACATCAATCGCTTTTATAGTCGGGTTGATTTTGATACTGATGTGGCAATTCGTAAGAAAGCTGTTAAACTCGCTATGAGCTATCAGATTGACTATTTAAATCGTTCGGGTATCTTTACTGCTGAGGACAAGCAAAGCATGGCTAGTGTGTCAATCGGGCGCACGTCGGTGAATTATGCAAGTGGTGCGAAAACGCCACAACATAATATCACAGTTGATGCGCAGAATGCTTTATCTGGTTTAGGATTTTTCTATGCGGGGATTGATTATGATTGATAAACGTTTATTAGTTGATTCAGCAGTGGTGGGGCTTATTTCAGGTGTTGATGATTGGGGTGCTAAGATTGCTGGTGCGCAATATCATCTATCTCATGTCCGATTTGATAGGAGTGTTAAATATTCGGGTGCAAAAAATGACCGTGTTAAAATTCGGTCAGGTATTTTATTTGTTTATCCAGAGGTCACGCCTATTATTGCAGATGAGTCTTGGATGGATGCTAGTGTCATGGTTGACGGCGTTTCCTATCTTGTCAAAAGTGTTATTTCCAATTCACAGCCTATGAGTAAGAAAATTTTTTCTTATGAAATCGAGGTGATTTGATGAGTGATGTAAGTATTAAGGTTGATTTGAAGGGGATTGAGAAAAAACTATCGCCTGCTAATCTAAGGCGTGGTAAGCTTGCGATGAGTAATCAAATGTTGCTAGATATGGAGCGATTTGTGCCACGCCGTGATGGTACATTACGAGCCAGTGGTCATGCGAAAGCTGATGAAGTCAAGTATACTGCAGTTTATGCAAGAGCTCAATTTTATGGCTCAGCACATAGGAAAGGTGCAACCTACACTTTCAAGCGTTACTCAGAACTTGGTACAGGTAAGCGGTGGGATTTAAAGGCTAAGGCAAAATACACTAGTCAATGGAAAGATACTTTTGTGAAAGGAGCAGGGCTGAAATGAATGATTTTCAAGAGGTCTTAAAGGACTTTATTAATACGCTTAATCTGCCCTTGCACGCAAGGCTTGATTATTTTCAGACTGATGATGATTTGGTTATCTACTCGCTTCCAGGTGGCAAGATTGACAAGGAATTTATGGATGGCACGCGTGAGATGAGCCTTAACTTTGAGATTGCAGTCAAAACGCAAGACCAACGCAAGGCAAATGATACAATGTGGGCGATTAATCAAGCCTTGTCAGATTTGCGCCTTAGTTTGCCAAGTCAAAACAAGTCGTATAACTTCATGAGCCTTGACGTTGAAAAACCATTCTTGAATGACAAGAATGAGAAAGGCTTTTACGTTTATCTGCTGGACGTCACAGCACATATTGAAATTTAGGAGGTGCAAATGGCACGTGCAAAAAACGCCCTACGGGGGCATTTTATCGGGGTGTGGGATCCAGTAAATCCTACAAAGAAACCAACAGCTTGGCTTGAACTGGCGCATTATATTCAGACAATAACCGACGACACCGATGAAGAAACTGACGATACAGGCTTTTATGATGGCGATGGTACGCCAGAGGAGACGGTAACATCTGTCAAGGGTTCTTACACTTTTGAAGGTTTTTATGATCCAACTGATCTGGCGCAAAAGTTGCTAGCGGACATGAAGTTTGAAATTGGTGACGGTCGCCGTGTCTGGCACAAGGTCGTATCATCTGATAATACCAAACAATGGATTCAAGTCGCAAATGCTAGTGAAATTGTTGCTGGAGATGGCGATGCGACATCTTTTGAAGCGTTCAAGGCTAAATTATCATGGATTAAACTGCCAGAGGAATCAGCAGTTACCCCTTAACGATAATATAAAACAAGGTGAGCTTTATAGACAACCAAAGGTAAAATGAGACGATTTCTGCGCTCATTTTATATTTGGGTGTGTATGGCTCGCTTTTTTTGGAGGAAAAATAAAATGGTAGTTTTTAATAAAAATAATGATATTGTACCGATTGATTTTGGTGAGTTCAAGTTTGAGTTTAGCGCAAGTGATGAAAACGTAAAACGATTGATGAAAGTCAGTGAGGAGTTGTCTAAAAAGGTTGATTTGGATAACTTGACAGAAGATAGCGCTTTTGAAAAAGCAAAAGAAATTCTTAAAAAGTCTTGGGATGGTTTGTTTGGGGAAGAGGCATTTGAAAAAGTATACGCCTTTTCAGGGGCGTCAACTATTTCAACGGCTAGTTATTTGATTCAGACAATCGAGGGAATATTCAAAGAGGCGCAGCAGTTTAGAAGTCAAGCAACTTTTGATAAGTACTTAAACAAATGATTGATTTATCACGGAAATTGACGGATGTCTTAGTTTATGAAGGTGAGTCCTATCCGCTTGATATTTCATTTGGCAATATTTTACGCATATTTGAAATGTTTGGTGATAAGACTATTAGTGACCTTGTTAAGTTTCAATTCGCTTTGCTGATGTTGACGGGTGTGAATTTTGAGATTGACGCTTATGCTGCGCGTGACTTATATCAAGCTATTTTTGATGAGCATATCAAAATTAAAAAAATCAAAAAGCAACATTTCGATAGACAAGGTAATCCCTTGCCTGAAATGAAAAGTGAAGATGATGACAAAATACATTATTCTTTAACTTACGATGGCGACTACATTTTCGCTAGTTTTATGCAGGCTTATGGCATTGACCTGATTGAAGTGCAAGACACTTTGCATTGGCAGAAATTCAATGCGCTGCTTTCAGGGTTACCTGATGGTACGAAGTTTGTGGAAGTTATCAAAATCAGGGCTTGGGAACCAATAAATGGGGAATCAGCCAGCGAGAAAGAAAGAATGAGAAAATTGCAGGTAGCATATGAGTTGCCGACATAGAAAGGGGTAGCTTATGGCTGACGGTACAGTAACAATCAAGGTTGATATGAATGACGATGCTGCTGAGAAAGGTGTCGGTAAGCTCAAGCAGATGTTTGGTGGTCTGCAAGAAACAGGCGAAAAAGTCGGTTCAACTTTTAAAAATATGCTTGGGGCTAATCTCATCAGCTCTGCCGTGATTGGTGGCGTTCAAATGCTTGGTAATGGCATTAAGTCAATGGTTTCAGAACTTTCTGATTCCAGTAAGGCATGGCAGACCTTTCAGGGAAATTTGGAGCAACTCGGTAAAAGTCCACAAGAAATCAATGCGGCTAAAAATGCTATGCAAGACTTTGCGACTAAAACGATTTATTCGGCAAGTGATATGGCATCGACTTATGCGCAGTTAGCAGCAGTCGGAACTGAAAACACAGGCGAACTCGTCAAAGGTTTTGGTGGACTTGCGGCAGCTTCTGAAAATCCAGCGCAAGCTATGAAGACATTGAGTGCCCAAGCAACGCAAATGGCGGCTAAGCCTAAAGTAGCATGGGAAGACTTTAAACTCATGCTTGAACAATCACCAGCTGGTATGGCGGCAGTCGCTAAAGATATGGGCATGTCAGTCCAAGAATTAATCAAAGGTGTGCAAGCTGGCACTATTTCAACAGATGAATTTTTCAAATCCGTCACAAGAGCTGGGACAAGTGATGCCTTTACCAAAATGGCGACTGAGTTCAAAACAACTGGTCAAGCTATGGATGGTTTAAAAGAATCGTTGAGTAATAAATTATTACCAACTTTCCAAGCTTTGGATAAGGTTGGGATTAAGGCAGTATCCGCGATTGGTGAAGCGATAGATAAGATTAATTTTGATGGCATTTCAGCTGGTATCAAAAAGTTTCTTGATGCTACGGTAAATGGTTTTACGAGGTTTTTTAATATCGTTTCAAAATCTGGTACTATCGAAGTTTTAGTGCAGATGTTTAATGCTTTGAAAGATTCTTTAGGGCGTGTTAAAGCTGCTTTATCAAGTGGTGCAGGTAACTTTGATATCTTTAAAGCAGCTGCTAGTATTTTAGAATCAGCCATGCAGGCGCTTTGTACGGTGATGTTTGTTGTAAGTGAGGTAATCAATTCCCTATCTCCAGAAACAATTAGAGCGATTGCATCTGCAGCTAAATTAGCGGTGGGTGCATTTGGTGCATGGAAGACTTTTATTCCAATCATCAGAACTTTAATCAGTTTTTCAAATCCAATCAGTTTAGTTGTGACTGCGATTTTGGCGTTAGTATTTGCTTTCAAAAATTTCGGTACTGTTCAAAGCGTTGTGCAAAATTTGGCTGGTAAATTTAAGGATTTTTTGTCAAATTTGACAAGTATTTTACCGCAAGTTGTGAGTGCTATCACGAGTATGGCAACAAAAATAATCTCAGAGATATCATCGGCAATTACAACAGCCTTACCACAGATGATTTCATTAGGTAAGGAACTATTAACAACGTTGATTATGGGTATTTCTGGTGCTTTGCCTATTTTAATAGGCGCTGCAGCTGATATTGTTACTGGTCTATTAACTGCTATTTTGCCCTTGTTACCAATTTTAGCGAGTGCAGGCATTGATATATTAATGGCTTTGATTGATGGTATCATACAATCTTTACCAGCTATTATGTTGGCAGTTACACAGATTATCAATGTCTTTATTGAAAAGATTGTACCGATGTACCCGATTATCATTAATGCGGGGTTAAATCTGTTAATGACTTTGATAAACGGTATCATATCAGCTTTGCCTCAAATTACGCAAGCAATTATTGCAATCATTACGGCATTTGTGACGGCGATTGTACCGATGATTCCTAAACTTGTTCAAGCTGGTATTGACATTTTAACAGCCTTAATTAGTGGTGTGATACAGATGTTACCTGACTTACTAATAGCTGGTGTTCAGTTGATAATTGCTTTAGGTAAAGCGATTATTAGCTTGGTACCAGTCTTGTTAGATGCAGGGGTACAACTCATTTGGGCGCTTATCACAGGTGCTCTTTCTTTATTGGGGTCTTTGATTTCAATGAGTAACACCTTGATGAATAGTTTGGTTGCTGCAATCGCTTCATTTATCGGTCAGATGTTGGCAAAAGGTGCTGAATTAATTGCTAATTTGATTAGTGGTATTGCTGGTAAGATTGGCGAAGTTACTAATAAAATCTCAGAAATTGGTAAAAATATTATCAGTACTATCACAGGATTTGCGGGTAGTCTTATACAAGCGGGTGCAGATTTGATTCAAGGATTTGCGGACGGTATTGCGAATGGGGCATCAAGAGCCATCAAAGCAGCAGCTAATATGGCAAAAGGTGCTGTTGATTCTGTTAAAAATATGCTTGGCATTCATTCGCCATCTCGCGTTTTCCGTGACGAGGTTGGTAAATTTATCCCTGCAGGTATTTCTGTCGGTATTTCGGCTAATGCGGACGCTGTGAAAGGCGGTTTAGGGGATATTGAGAGAGAGTTGAAGAATTTTTCTTACAAGCCAGAAGATATCATCGGTAGCGGTAATATGACTTTGTCGCAACAAGCTAAGACGTCGCTGACAACGAAAACGATTACTGATGATAAAGTGCAACAACAAAATCAAAAACTATCTGATCAAGTGAAGTATTTGGCTGATAAAATTTCTGATATTGCAATGAAACCAACTGTTGTTAAAATTAATGGCAAAGAGATGGCTGTTGCGACATTATCAGATTTTGAAGATGTTAGTAATTTCAACAATAATCGAATGACAAGATTGAGAGGAGTGACATGAGCTTTTGGATAAAATATGATGATGTTGCTTTAACTGATTATATGCGGATTATTGATGTGCAACGAAATATCGGTACTGGTCATAATAATGTCATCAAACAAATTGGAAAAAATCAGATGTTTCAAACATCATATCAGGAACCTAAAAAAATTAAAATTGAGTTTCGTATTTTTGAAAACAACAATAGTCTTGCGGAGTTGCGACTTTTGATTGCTGGTTTACTTAACAAAGAAGAACCTAAAAAATTAGTCTTTGGTGATGAACCGAACAAGTATTATCTGGCATTGATTGATGGTCAAGTTGATTTGAAGGAAGCCACTCTATTTGGTACTGGTACGATGACATTTGTTGTACCAGATGGCATGTTAATTTCGACAAGCACAAAAGAGGTGCACGCTGAGATGGTCAATGGTGTTTTGACGGCGACAGTCCAGAACAACGGCACGGCGGTCACTTATCCGACTTACAAGATTAAGCAGCCTAGTGGGGAAAATGGCTATATTGGTATTGTGCATGCTGGTGGTGCACTTGAAGTTGGCAATAAAGAAGAGGTTGATATTGAAGAATACACACAAGCAACAACAATTCTTAATACAACTAATTTTTCTGAGTTCACCAGATACACAGGTGTAAATCCTGAAAACTCTCAAAAAGGTCATACAGGTACGGCTGCGATTGTCAACGAAGGTGGCACAAATTATTTTCACTTGTCGAATGCTGGCACGAATAATGGTTATTGGCATGGTGCATCGTATGTCTATGATTTCCCAGCAGATGGTACTGGTCATATTGGTGCTAAGAATGTTTATTGTTACTTTAACGCTGTCTTTTGGGCTGGTTTAATGGGACAAACAGCTCAATTTCAAGTCTTGTTTGCGGACAAGAACAATAAAGTGGTTATGGGATATGACATCTATAAAAACGATGCTAGAGGTAATACAGGTGTTTGGGTTGCCTTGGCTGGTGATGGTAGTGGTGGTATCAAAAGCTTAGCCACTCATACGTTTGCAACGAGCCATCTTGATAGTGATAATCCGTTCAATAAGCCACGTGGTCATTGTGATATTTATAAAAATGGGGCTGAACTCAGATATTACTGGTTTGGTAGCTATCCAAAATTTACTGTACCTGCGCTGAAAAATGTGGAAATCACGAAATGTTACATCAATCTATATCAATTTGGCGCACGATCAGGCAATCAACTGATGCGATATTTCGACTTTAGGAAAATGACAATTAGAAATGATAGCGCTGAGTATCTACGAGATGTCCGCAATCGCTATCAAAGTGGTAGTGAAATCACTATCGATACAGAAAGTGCAAATGTCTATGTCAATGGTTTGCCTGCTAATAATGAGTTGGTTAATGGGTCTGTATTTGCGCCACTACACTCAGGTGAAAACAAGATTGAGTTTTACAATTCATCTTGGACAGATAATCCGCCAGAGATAACGGTTGAATATAAAGAAAGGTGGTTATAAGTGTTAATTTCGATACATGATAAGGCATTACGGCGCATGGCTTATATGGATAATGGCGTCCCAAAAGCCTTGCATTATTTTGATGATAGTTGGCATCGTTACTTGGCTGAGGCGACAAGTACCTTTGATTTTACGATTGCTAAAATGGGGCATG
Source organism: Pseudolactococcus yaeyamensis (assembly GCF_054658615.1). Lineage (NCBI taxonomy): Bacteria > Bacillati > Bacillota > Bacilli > Lactobacillales > Streptococcaceae > Pseudolactococcus > Pseudolactococcus yaeyamensis. The sequence continues at coordinate 2,718 of NZ_BAAGGP010000021.1, read as the reverse complement.
AAAGTGCGCAATATCTCAATGAGGAAAACTTTGTTAGTTTTAAATATAAAGGCAAGCAGTACCTCTTCAGTATCATGCGAACAGAAGAAGATGAAAATTTCATCAAGGTTTGTACCGAAAACCTTAATTTGGAGCTATTGAATGAAACGAAGGCGCCGATCGATGTGACGACTGCGCATGATTTGGTTTGGTATCTCAATAATGATAGTATTTTGAGTTTTGCGGGTTTGACGATTGGTATCAATGAAGTGTCGAATGTGACACGGAAGATTAAGCTAGAGAGTGAGCAGACAGCACTTGCGAGGTTGCTGAGTTTTTCGCATCAATTTGATGCGGAAGTTGAATTTGAAACAAGGTTAAACTCAGACGGGACGTTGAAATCGTTAGTTGTCAATTTTTATAAAAAATATGACGGTGAAGCACAAGGTGTCGGTACAAACAGACAAGATATTACATTGTATTATGGTAAAAATATTGAAAATGTGACACGTACAGTAGATAAAACAGGGATTTACAACGTTATCACACCGATTGGCAAGGATAATTTAAGAATCACAGCCTTGGATAAGACAGAGCTTGATGAGGATGGTAATGTCGAATATTACACGAAAGCGGGTAATGGGAACATCTATGCGCCACAGTCAATGGCGAAATATCCAAGCCAATTGCTTAATAATTCTGATGGTTGGATTCGGCGGTATTATACGGCTGATGGCACAACGAATGTCAACACGCTGTATACATTAGCGCTTAATGAATTAAAAAAGAATGCTTACCCATCAGTGACTTATGAAGTCACTGGTTTTTTCGAGCTCAATATTGGTGATACTGTTAAAATTCAGGATGAGGCATTCAATCCGCTTCTAATATTAAAGGCGCGCGTGAGTGAGCAGGTTATCAGTTTCACCAACCCAACAACTAATAAAACCATTTTTGGTAATTTTAAGGCGTTAGAAAATCAGCTGTCGTCTGATTTACAGGGACGACTTGCGGCACTTGTTGAAGCTGCGGCACCTTATCGGTTTGAGATTGTGAGTTCGGACGGACTGATTTTTAAAAATTCTGCAGGTAGTACAACTTTAACCGCTAGGGTTTACAAAGGGTCAAGTATCACTGAGACTGTTGTTGATAGCTTTAATTGGACGATTGGTGGTGTGGTGTTTGGTACAAGTAGTGCAAGTCAGGTCGTTTCAACTGATGATATTGACAGTAAGGCAGTTGTCAGGTACGAAGCAATTATCAATGATATGGTAATCGGCGGGACAGAGGTCACGATAGCTGATGTGTCTGACGGTATATCAGGCACGGACGGTCGGGGCGTGGCGAAAGTTGAACAGAAGTGGCTAGTGCAATCATCAAGCACTAAGCCAACATACACATGGACGGATGCCAAATGGCAAACATCGCTACCCGCCATGACAGCCACAAATAAATATCTCTATACAATTGAGCGGACGACATACACAGATGCGACGACAAGCGATGTAATCACGCTGAGCGCTGTCTATGGTGATAATGGTGCGAAGGGCGACACAGGGGCAACTGGTAGCGCAGGTAGTAAAGGTGACAAAGGTGAACCGACAGGTATCATCAAGAGTGCGACTGAACCCGCTAATAAATTTGTCAATATGATTTGGTATGTCAATAGTGATACTGATGTCGCTAACGCAAGTATGGAGATTGGAACTGTGGCGCAAAGTCACGGCACCTACACTTGGACGGGGTCTAAGTGGTCTTTGTATAAGCTGCGGTCTGTGAACATGGAAATGGACAATGGTTTCATCACAAATGCCATGATCGCAAATGCGGCAATAGATAATGCTAAAATTGCCAATCTAAATGCTAACAAGATAACAGCTGGTGAGCTATTAACATCACGCCTGAGACCAGCAAGCGTTAATTTGCTCAGAAATACCGAATTTCTGGAGTTTTCAAATGGCGACGTGACAGGATGGCAGAAGCGTTTTAACAGTGGCAATCCAAATACAAATAAAAATACGTTGTATTATTCGACAGCCAACGTTTACGGTCATATCAGCCTTGGATTTGCCCAAGTCGCCGACACCTCTCCCTGGGGAGATAATGACTGGGGCGAGATGTATCAGGAGGTCAAAGCTGTAGCTAATACTGGCTATGTGGCGCACGTCATGATACGGAGCAACACAACAACCAAGGACAATGCAAAATTTAGTCTACGTGTTGAGTGCTTAAATTCCAGCGGTGCAGTCATTTCAGCACCGACAATCGCAACTGCCGCTAATGCACCAGGCATTATCAATGGCTCACAAGTCTTGTCTGATGGTTATTTTGGCAATCGTGCCTGTTTAGCGAGCACAAGCAACACGGCGTGGAATACCGTCACTGGAACAGGCGAATATAACCTGAAAGACACAACGTGGCGCCAATTAGCCGTGTCCTTCACAACGCCAGCAAGCACTACCAAGGTACGTTATATCTTGCATTATCAAGGTAATGGCAATTTTTACGCCAGTATGCCTATGCTTGTGAATGGCTCAGCTTATTATGAATACGTGCCAAATTCTTTGATAGTTGATGGGGATATTATCGTCAAAGGATCGATTAAGGCGGAACATATGACTGTCAATTCACTATCGGCGATTACTGCAAATCTTGGAGATATGGCGGCAGGTACGGCGAAATTGATGGATAATATGTCAATTAGTACTACTGCGACAAAAAAATTTGGTTTATTTCTAT
>NZ_BAAGGP010000020.1:0-37460 GCF_054658615.1 Pseudolactococcus yaeyamensis | reverse complement strand
ATATTTATATTATATCAAAACCAACCGTCTACAACAAGTGTGAAGTTGTAAAAAACTATCATATCCCTTGATATAATAGCTTTTGGGGGTGTATTTTTTAGTTTTAACTGTCAAACTCGGGATTTTAACACAAAAACGCTCACCAGATTATTGGCAAACGTTTACGCTATTTAAATCTTAACATATCACTTTGAGATGTTAGACACAAATTATTGATTCACTTCTTCGATTAAACGAGGCAATTCACTTAAATTCAAAATGACGGCATCTGCTCCTGCTGTTTCAAATACTTGTCGCACACGGTCTATTTCTGACTGTCTTTGTTCTGCTGATAACTGAGTGTATTCTGACTCAGTTAGCCCCATGACCGAGCTCCCCTCAATCACACCAACTGACAAAACATTGGCATTTTTACCCTCAACAATATCGGCAACTGTATCACCGACTTTGATAACTGCTTGACGATTTTGGATAGCCAATTCTACCAAATTTTCATTAATCATATCAGGCGCTGGACGCCCTACACCCTTGACATCATCCGGTGTCATCAAAATATCCGGTTCATAGCCTTGAGCTTTTGCTGCCAGAGCTACTGGTTCAAGCATGCTCGTCGTGTAACCAGTCGTTGTGCCGATTTTTATCTGTCTATCTCTTAGATAAGCAACTGTTTCTAAAACATAGGGTTTCAATATGGTATGATCAGAAATTTCCGCCATTAATTTTTCAGTGAAGATGGCGAGCATATCGTCAATATCTTGCTCAGTAAAAGCTCTATGGTGCACATTCTCGAATAAGTTCGTAATTCGTGGTAGTTCTAGTAAGGCTCTAATATGATCGCGTTTCAAGGCGCCCATCGGCTGCCGAACTTCATCAAAAGACACCTCAATTCCTTCATTTTTAAACGTTTCGATAAAAGCTTGTACAGGAGCAAAACACCCATAATCAACCGTTGTACCTGCCCAATCAAAAATCACTGCTTCAATCATTTTAACCTCCAATTTTCTTATCCGTCAAGTAAGCATCAAAAATGTCTGAGACGCGCGTAATGTCTGCTTGATAAATCTCGCCAATCACACCTACTCTAAAGGTATTCAAATCAAGGAGTTTCCCAGGATAAATGGCATAACCTTCTGATTTAATGAACTCATACATTTCTTTAAAATCAATGTCCTGACTCGGTAAATTAAATGTCGCAATAATCGGCGATTGATTTTCTTCAGGAACATATGTAATCAACCCATTGGCTTTGAAAAGTGCCAAAAGTTGTGTCATATTGGCTTGATAACGTGAATTTCTTGCGACCACGCCACCTTCTTTTTCTAATTCTTGCAGCGCTTGTTCAAAAGCGATGACAACATGCGTTGGACTTGTAAAACGCCATTTACCATCCTTTGACATGGTTTCCCACTGATCATAAAGATCCAAAGATAAGGAGATTGCTTTGCCTTTTGTTGCTAACATAGCCTCTTTTTTAGCAATAATAAACGAAAATCCCGGTACCCCTTGAATACATTTATTGGCACTGGAAATCAAGAAATCAATGTTTAAGTCGGCCACATCAATCGGGATACCGCCAAAACTACTCATAGCATCAACAATAAAAGTTAATTGATGTGCTTTAGCGATTTGGCTGATGGCTTGAATATCATTTAAAATACCTGTCGTCGTTTCACAATGTACCATGGCAAGATGCGTGATATTCGGATGGCTGTCCAAAAATTCCGCCACAACTTGCGCATCTGGCACTGTGTTATATGGAAATTCTAAAACATCATAGGACAGATGCGCATGCTGCGCAATTTCTGCCATTCTTAAGCCGTAAACCCCATTTGCCAGGATCAAGAGATGGTCAGATTGTCCGACTGAACTTGTCAGCACACTCTCAACACCAAATGTACCCGTTCCTTGCATCAAAACTGCTGTATATGTTTCTTCCGATACATTTGCCAACTGCAGTAAATTTTTAATAATACGTTTCGTGATCACTTTATAGTCATCATCCCACGTACAATGATCTACTAGCATGGCCGCTTTAACTGTGTCTGTTGTTGTGAGCGGTCCTGGTGTCAATAATTTGTAATTAATCGTCGTCATGTTTATTTCCCCTTAGCTTCTTCCGCAAATATTTGATGAGATTTTAATAACTCAAGCGTCAAAGGTTTCGAAAAACGTTTGGCTGCAGTCGCATCTTCACCTTGATAAAGTGCTGCTGGATAATATGCTTGCAGAGCTTTTCGCGTATCATTTGCAAGAATTTCAGCCACTTTTATAGCATTTGGATTCATTGTTTTATGTTTCAAAAGTGCAACAGATTCAGTTAATAAATAATTGCCTTCCTTAACTTCTACCACCTTGATTGGCAGACCTGCTTTTTCATCCACAATACCTTGTTGACGCAAACCAAAGCCAACCGCAACTTCACCCGTCCGTAATTTTTTGATTGGACCTGATCCGGAATCTTCAAGGTTAGGCCCAACATTATCAAGGATTTTAGCAAAAATGGTTTTGGCTTCCGACTCCCCATACGTATCAATCAAAGCTTGAATCATTAACCAAGCAGTCGAGGAAGAATTGATATTGGGTATGGCAATTGTATGTTTATAGATTGGATTAGCTAAATCTTTTAGGGATGTCGGTGTCGGTAACTTCGCATCTTTTAAGGCTTCAGTATTAACGATTAAGCCACCTTCCAAACCTAAAATTGGACTTTGAAAGTTTTCCGTCTCAGCAATCCCACTTGTTTTGACTTTAAAATCTGTTAAATCAGATTTTGCAGCGTCTAGATAATAAGTCGATAGTGTTATGACATCTGCCTCAAGGTTTGTTTTTTCTGACAATAATTTTCCACCTAACTCTGTCGTCCCAAACACTTGAATTTTGTATTTGTCTTTCATGTCTGTACCATCTAAAGTCTTTTTCATCACCTCAATTGCTTCGTCATCAGCATTTGAATAGATGATAACAGGCTTAATTGCCATTCCTGTTGCTTGTTTACCACAAGCAGTAATTGTGATTGCTGCAAGTATAGCAAAACAAACAAGCAACATATTTTTCAAAAATTTTGTAGGTTTCATATCTAGGCTCCTTTTTTTACCTGTAAAGTGGATAGCTTATCAATTTTTAAAACTTGTTTAAACGACTTTTTTCTCTTGTAAAAACAAGATAGATCACATATTTGACAGTGAGGTTAGTCAATAACAACAACAAAGCCAAAATAAAAATGTCATCAAATTTGTTAAAATGCTGTAATTCTTTTATTTTCGTTGTCATTGTTGCCGTATGGGCACCAACCAAGAAAATAATTGCTGAGATAGTCACCATAGCATTTGTAAATAAATAGCTGAACATGTCAACTAATGTCTGCTTACTATTTGGAATAATCACTCTAACAAGTAGTCTGATATAACTATCTCCCAAAAGACTAGCTGTTTGCTCATAATGATCCGACATTTTTTCCAAAGCTTGATTAGCCAAGTTAAAAGGTGTCGCAAAAAAATGAATAAGATTCACAATAACCAGAATCGCCAAAGTATAATGTAAAGACGTTTGAGAAAAAGCAAAAATAAATGCCAAGCCTAACACCATACCCGGAATGGCTATCGTCAACTGTGATAAACCTTCAATCACCCGACATAGCATCGGATTTAGGATACTTCTCTTGACAAGTAAAGCGCATGTATAAGCTAAGATAATGCCTAAAATACTCGTCAATACGGACATTTCAATTGTATTAAGATAGGTCGCAATCAAATCAGAATTTGATAAAACTGACTTGACATGCTCAAATGTCAAAGTTAAGTTATAAGGATAATTCGTCACGAATGGTACGATGACAAAAGAACAAAAAGTTGCCTCCGTCATTAATAAATAACTTGCTGTGAGTAAAAAAATGGCCGCATCTCTTACCCTATTTCGAGTTAATAGAAATGTTCTGCGCTTATCATAGCGAATCTCAAAACGCTTAAGACGAAAGAGGAGTAAAGCACTGAATAAGGCTGGCACCAACATCATCAAAGCGAGAATTGAACCATTTGCAAAATCTGGCACGCTCCCAATCATTTGATGATAAAGCGTCGTTGCCATTAAATTTTTGCTACCCGCTAGTGATGCTGGAATACCAAAATCAGTGAAAGTCAAAAAGAAAGTTTGGACGATACTAATTGCAATCGTGGTAATTAAAGGACTAATAATGGTAACCCAAAATCTACGCAGCTTTGAATCCCCCATAATCTCACTGACAACAAAATACTGATGATCAATACAACACATCGCATTGTTAAAGAGCAAATAAGCAATAGGCACCGTATAGATTAAGAATCCTAAAATCAAGCCTTGCCTACTATAAATATCAAAAAGCTGAAAGCCCACTAGACGCATGATAATTCCTTGCTTACCAAAACTATAGATAATAGCAAAGCCATAGACAATCGTTGGCACCAACATTGGTAAGATAATCAAAGTCCTTATTAAACGTTTATAGCCCTTGAAAACAGTCGTGAAATTCACACAATAGGCAAAAACAAAGCCTATTAAAGTTGCGAGCAAACTTGTCTGAAAAGAAATCGTTAAGCTGTCAATAAAAGAAGTTTGGATGACTGAATTACTGATTAAATTTTTAAAATTTGTCAAATTAATGGTCGAATTTGAGATAAATGCTTGATAGAAAATAGTCAGAAGAGGAAAAATCAGAAAGACTAAGAAAAATATCCCTATCAAGCTAAGTGTCAACATCACAATTTTTTTATTATCCCGCATCATTTTCTCCGAACAGTTGGAAAATATTATGCTTCTTGATCAGGAGCTGTTGCAAGATAAAACGCTCTACAAAAGCTGAACTCGGATGATGAATTATATTTTTCGGTGAATCAAACTGGACGATATGTCCTTGATCAAGCACTAAAATTTTGTCACTCATTGTCAAAGCTTCTTCTGGGTCATGTGTCACAATAAAAGTGGTTAATTGAAATTGCTGAACAATTTCCTTTATTCGATTTTTAATATTCTCTTTAATGACACCATCCAAGGCTGACAAAGGCTCATCTAAAAGTAAAATTTTAGGTTTCATGACGAGCGTTCGTGCTAATGCTACACGTTGTTTTTGGCCACCAGATAGTTGATGAATTGACTTTTTAAGATGTTGCCTTAAGTCTAATAGCTCAATCAAATCTGCCACTTCCTTAGCTGATGATAGCCCTTTTTTATTGCGTAAACCATAAACAATATTTTTCTCAACTGATAAATTAGGAAATAAAGCATAATCTTGAAAAACAATATTAAAAGCTCTTTTTTTCATACTTTCTTTTGTGATATCTCGTCCATCACAAATAATTTTACCGCTATCAGGTTGCAATAACCCTAAAATGATATTAAGTAGGGTTGTTTTACCACTACCCGATGATCCTAGAATCGCAATTGTCTCCCCTTTTTTAACTTGTAATGATATATCATCCAAGACAGTTACACCATTAAACGATTTTGAAACATGCTGCAAATCAATCATTAGTCCCTTAACTTTCTAGTTATTTACACGTCTCTGTAACTTGTCTCAAAAAAATATTCTCATGATTCCTCTTACCATAGACCTAATGGTTTATAAGCACATCAATAAATTAAATATTTCTTTTATTTTTTCACATAGATACATGTAAAATATCATTATTATTTTATGGGCACCTCTAAAAACTGCTTTTGATGACTTTTGAGTTAAATATTTCTAGTTGAAAGCATTGCTTTCAATCAACCAATGAGGACAACGAAGTTGTCTTCGGCTAGGCATTGCGACAAGGCTTGTGGCTGCGGTTACTCGTCACAGAAAGCCCAGTGCTACTGCAAGGTGCGGAGCAATAACGACACGATAGGAAAATTTAGCCAAAAGAGGCAAATCTGAGTTTTTAGAGGTGTCCTTATTATATATACGTCTCTTCTTTCGCCTCTAAGTACCACCACCCTTTCACTAATACATCCATTCTAGCATGATAAAAGTTTACCTTATGTAAAAATATAGTAAATATTAAGAAAACATAGTGTAAATAACACATAAATAATACTTTTATTTTATCTTTAAAAATCAAAAACATTTCTTTTATTAGGGGTATAGTTATAAATGTTTCCAACCAGTAGTTTACATCTCTTATGGAAAAATTTGTATAAAGAGACTGGGACAAAAGGCTTCAGTCATCAAAAGAGAAAAGTAAACCTACCAGTTTATTTTTACCAATTTCGCATTGTTTTGCCAAAAGAATACCAATTTCGCACAAAAACAGCACTTTTCTTACCGATTTCGTATTGTTTTGGCAAAAGAATAGCAATTTCGTAATTGTTATCAATGAATCATAATGTTGTTTTACAATTTTTTCGGAAAATGATACAAAAATAGGCTATGACCGATTTCTAATGTTAACAGAAATCATTCATAGCCTATTTTAGGAGTTTTTTATCCCAACTCCACAATTTCTTACTCTCAAATTATTTTTAAATTCTGGAGCTTCTCAATTGTCAACTCTTGGTAATCAGTTACAATGATATCAGCGTTACTCAAGTCTTGCGCAGGATAATCAGGGTTTTCAAAGCCAATCACATAGGCACCTGCACGTCTTGCTGCTAAACTACCATTTTTCGTATCTTCAATGATTATCGCATCTTGAGCAGAAACGCCTAACCGTTCTGCTGCTGCTAAAAAGACGTCTGGTGCTGGTTTAGAACGCACTACCTCTTCTCCACTCACCAACACTTCAAAATAGTCAACAAGTCCTAAATCAGTCATTGCCCGTACAATCTCATGTTTAGGAGAAGAAGAGGCGACTCCTAATTTGAAACCAGCTTCAAAAAGTCGTTTCACTAAATCCTGCGCCCCTTTGATAGCACGAATACCATCTCTTGCGATCATCACCTCGCGTCTTTCATTCATCTCATTAATATAAAATGAAATGGACTCAGGTAGACCAAGCTCCTCTTTCATTTTAGTCCACATGAAGTCAAAAGTTGTCCCCATAAATTGATACTGGTAACTAACATCTTTAGGGAAACCAGCTGTCTTTAACATATCTGTTTTCGTTTCCAAAAAGGTATATTCTGAGTCAACCAAGACGCCATCCATATCAAATATTACTGTTTTTATCATGATTTAAAGTCCACCTATCTATTTTCATTTATTATATGCCTATTTTCCAAACTTGGCAAATTTACCTATTTTTCTAACGCTCACAATAAAGAGACAACTAACAAAAAATTGCTTCTCTAGTTACCGTTCAAGGTAACCTTTGATGCAATTTTCCTATATTCCCTAAAGGTTGAAGCGAGCATTGATTAAACAATTTCAATTGTTGAACCAACCTGTACATTTGGTAAGCTCTTACCCTCAACATAAAGCGTACCAGGTAATTCAGCTTCACGCGCCCCATCAAATTTAATCGTAATATGACCAAGCGATGTTAAATTTTGTTTAACTACATCACCAACTGCTGTAATAAAGTAGGGGACATCATCAAAAATGATATTTTGCCCGACTTTGATAGCATCATGAATCGTCTTGACTTCAATCGTATAACAAAATTCAGCTAACATTGCGGGGGCCTCTTCGCCAAATAAAATCATCATTTGACTTTCTCTCAAGCTTTGTGCTTCAGGACCAATCGCTTTAATTTGAGTTGTAAAAACGGTCATCTTTTCTTCCTTATCTATATAATCCAAAGCTTGCCAACCAAGCAACAACAACACGCGGTAAACCATTCAAGAAACGTGAATAAAGCACACTGGGAACACCAACTTCAACAGTTTCAGATTCAGCTTCCATTAAGCCAAGACTGACCGGAATGAAATCACAACCATTTTGTGTGTTGATTGCAAACAAAGCTGGTAAAGCAAGATGCGGTGGAATGTTTCCTTTACCAATTTCCACCCCAATCAATGTTCCGATAATTTGAGAAATGACTGCACCTGGTCCTAAGAGCGGTGATAGAAATGGCAAAGAACAGATGAAACCAATCACAAATAGACCAATTGTATTACCCGCTAATGGAATCATCGCTTTAGCGAACAAATCACCAACACCTGACCCTTGAATGATCCCGATTAATAATGATACAAATGCCATAAATGGCAAAACTGTTTGAATCAATGTTTGAATCGCTTCACGCGCTGCCTGGTTAAAAATCGCAACAACCTTACCAGCACCCATTCCTATTTTGGCGATAAAACTACCACCTTCTGCGCGCTGTTCCGTGATTTTTTTAGATGTATCAAATGATGTCGCGTCTTTTGATGACGCATCTTGTCTGTGTAATACAACAGCATTGGCATCAGTTGGCTGGATATTCTCTGCTTTAACTGCTGAGACATAGATTGTTTCATTAATATATTGTGCCAAGGGACCGCTTTTCCCAGTTGCCACAATGTTAATCGTTGGAATTCCCTTTTGTGGATAAATACCACATCGAAGTGTTCCACCGCAATCAACAATAGCTAACGCAATTTCACTGTCTGGAATAGATGTTTTAAAACCGTTCACTGATATCATCCCTGTCAGCTCTTCTATTTTATCAACAATAGCTGGACGTTCCCCACCACCTGTGATATAGATGAATTTATGCTTTTCTGCCGTTGGTGTGATTGTCAAAGGTCCACCATATCCACCAACACCTTTGGTTACCACAATACTTTTATATTCAGTCATTTCTTTTTTCCTCTCAAAATACAATCACGATGCCAAGTCCGGATTAACAGCAACTGTCTTGCTTAATGTAATCCCTTGTTGTTTAGAAACAAAAGCAGTTGTCAAGTCTGTTACCCAACCGCCAATGAAATTCATCACTAACCCAACCAAGAGATAACGAATGGCAAGTTCGGTTTGATTCAAACCTAATTTTTGAATACCTTGTGCAATCCCCATCCAAACAAATAATTCCCCTGGGTTGATATGAGGAAAAATACCATTACTTGTATGACAAAACTGCATAACTGCCGCTGAATAACTTGGTTTGTAAAATTCTGGTAGGAAACGTCCTGTTGTCATACTCATCGGATTTCCTAACATAAAAGCTGATAGAAACGGTAAGATAAGATAACGTGCAATAGGATTACTAGTTGATGCTTGTGCAACTCTTTGAATCTTATCTTCACCAATTAAGGCAATGAGCGCATTCATTGCGACAAGTAGCATTAAGACAACCGGGACAATGCCAGTCATCCAGCTAATAAAGGTCTCCCCACCAGTTTTAAAGAGGCTCATAAAGCCATCCGCAAATTTAATAATTAAATCCATCTTTTTTCTCCTCTAATATGATCGTCTTGTTTATTCTCACTTACCGCATCAAACCAAAGATTGATGCAGTAAAGCAAACACATCTTATTTATGCAATAATTGTTTTCTAACAACCATTGCGTGCATTCTTAACTTATCAACTAATGATAAAGGCGATGATTCCTGATAGTCACCAGACTGAACACGTAGATAAAGCTCACGTGCATTTTCAATCGTCTGGCGTGTAATTTTTAATTCCTTTGAAACCAAAGGATGATAAGATGTCAACGCTTGTAATTCAATACCATTAAATTGATTAAGTTGTTTAAATTTTGAAATGACACTTATGCCTTGCATTTTTTGCGTATCGGTTATGACCCCATTAGCATCAAGCGCAAACAGCATAATCGTTCCTGATTTAATACGACCTGGTCTGCGACCAATAGCAACACGACCTTCTTGTCTCAATTTTTGATAGACTTGATTAAAATGCTTAATTTGACGCAAGCCAAAAATAATTTGTATGACATAAGCGATAACAGCAATAATGCCAATGAGTAGCCAAGTATTCATATGATTAATCCCTTTCTTTTAAGCAATCCTTGTAACTGTTCTAAATTTTCCATTTTCAAAATCTCATATTGAAGCTCTGGCTTACCAACAATTTCAAAAATCATATCATAAACTTTAACAAGATCACTTTCCCAATTAGGTAACAAATTTTCAGGAACAGCAAGCATAAAAATCAAACTAATCTCATCTTGCGGTGCCAGACCAATACTAAGGATAATATCGCTTGAACCAACGTTTATCGTGTGCGGAAATGCAAAAGTATTTTCAAAAATTGTTGAAGCAGTCTGATTGCGAGCCAAAATTCGCTCTGCAAATTGTGAGTCTACTTTACCTTGCTGTTCTAAATCACCCATCATTTGTACCAAATTTTCTGAATAGGTCTGATTCAAATGCGTCATTGTCATTTTGACTTTTGATTTATCAAGCAAGATACTATTTTTTAACGTTCTCAGTCGTGTTGTAATAAAATCATCATCCAGTAAATTTGCAACTTGAATTTCCATCACATTTGACGAGATGGCTTTTAAAGGAACCGTCGTAAAAACAACCATGAATTCTGAAAAATCTTGATTAGCCGCTTCCTCAGTCAACTCTGTTATCACAATGTCCTCACCCAAAATAGCACGAATTTGTAAATATAACATTTGCTTTGCTGCAGTACCAACATTAGCAATCAAAGCAACTTTTTTTGTACTATCAATCCGAACCTTGCTAAGTGAAAGTTCAAAATAAATGGCTAGTGTATTGAGTTCAATGTCAGAAATGACAAGACCCGTTACTTTTTTGATACTCTCCTTAGCTATTTCTGCTAATTGATAAGCAAAAGGATACCGATTTTGAATTGATTTGAAGAAAATATTCTTCTCCTGATATTGAAATCTTGTACGATTGAGTAAGAAAGTCACATGAAATTTCAAAGCTTCAAACAAGGCTGTTTGATTCATCTGAATTGGATAATCCTCATCAATATCCATAACGATTTGATGAATTAATCGATTGATAAATGTGAAATCAATTCGTGTGGCATCAAACGGAAAATTATTATTCATATTCAGCGGATATGCCATAAAATCTTGTTCATACTGCGTTAAATTACGATTTAACTTATTTTCAATTTTGATAAAGAAATCGTTTAAAAATTCATTATGATTAACAAGATTACAATAATTATCAATCTTAGTTTCAATGATATGACCTGCTTGAATCCGATTAATTGACAGTAACAACTCCCTCTCAAACGTTGTCACCTGTATTTGATTGAGCTTCAGCTTATCATACAAGCTATCTAATAAATCAAAAAAATCCGAATCAAACTTAAGTTCATATTGATAATAATCATAAACATGGTTGAGAAAAATCAGCCGTTTACCAAACTCACTCGCAAGTAATCTAACACCACAATTTGGCTTACTCTCAAGTTGACCATCATAAAGTGTCACCAACTTCCCCAGTTTTCTTAAATCCTTTTGGATAGTCCCACGTGAAACTACCAACTCATCAGCGATATCATCAATTAAAATATAACCTCCTAGCTCAATCATAACCTTGCAAATATAAGCAATCCGCTTATCCGAAGAATTAAAATCTGCTATCGCCTTAATACCTCCCCCTAACAGTAAAGCCAATTCATCATAATCCTTAACGACTAGTCGGTACATTTTTTTATCACGCGTGATGACCGCCACATCCTCCAACGTTTGATTTAATTGCGTCATAACAGATCTAACAGTCTGCTCACTCGCTTTGATCAAGTTAGAAAGCTGCATTTCCGTCGCTTGACCTTTAGCCACCAAAAATTCTAAAATTTGTGTAAATCTTACGACTAACGTCACTTTCTACCTCAATCTAATTCCTGATTATCCTCGTGATTTACCACCCGCAACATTTGTCGTCACACCTGTAATATAACTTGCACGATCACTCAAAAAATAAGCTACCAAATCCGCAACCTCAGATAATTTACCACTACGACCAAGCGGCGTTGCACTTGTATTGCTGTAACCTGCTCGTAATTCATCAACCGTTTTACCACGTGTATATGCCAAAGATTCCTCATAAGCAAGGGTACGCAAACCAGTTTCTTCCATAATACCAGGTGAAACACCGACCACACGAATATCATGACGTGCTAATTCCTTAGACCATGAGCGTGTAAATCCGTTAATGGCAGCTTTTGAAGCAGCATAAGGAGACTGCCCCTCTGACCCTTCAAGACCAGCTTCAGATGACATATTAACGATAACACCACCATCATGAGTCGCCATAACCCGTGAGACACATTGAGCAACGATATAAGCACCTTTAACATTAATCGAGAAAATTTTATCAAATGCACTTTCTGATAATTCGTATTCGCCGCCAGGATGTTTCACGTCTACAAGTAAACGTGGCATATTGATACCTGCATTATTTACCAATCCATTAATCGTTCCAAATTTAGCAACAATTTCTGATACTGCTGCTGCAACTGACTCATGATTTGTCACATCCGTTTTAATAAACAGATAGTGTTCATTTTTTGTATCATTTTCATTCAAGTCCAAATTTGCAACACGAGCACCACTTTCAAGCAACTCATCAACAATTGCTTTACCAATACCTGATGTCCCACCTGTCACAACATAAACTTTTCCTGCGATATTTAACCAATCTGACATTTAAGATGCCTCCTTTTCTTTACAGTTCAATTGTAATCGCTTTCAATAGATTGATTAAGTCACACTTTTATTTTTTTATTGATAATAAATTGTTTGAGTTGTGTCATCACCATTTTAATGATAACTTCTATTACTTAAATTTTCACACTTTAACAGTTATTTGTCCACAAAAAAGAATCCTCAAGTCAAGGATTCTTATTTAATCATTCGATATTCTACACATGCTCATGAAACTTTTTTTCTTGACGGTAAACTTTTATCACAAAATATAAAATCGCAAATTCCAAAGCTGCCATGATTAAGAATAGAATCAAGGCGTTTCGTGAGCCATGTTGGGTACCAATAACTTTAGAAATGGCTGATTTTTGACTAAAGGCAATAATAATGGCAGTGATTGATGTCCCAAAAGCACCCGCGAATTGTTGCAGCGTCATAATGGCTGCATTACCATCTGTCTGTAAGTCCTTGGGCAACTGAGCTAGACCATTTGTCAAGACGTTACCTGAGGTCAAACCAAAGCCAATACAGTAGATAGCAAAGAGGATTGAAATCGATAAGTTAGTCAAATTCCCACTCATGACACAAAAGAGAACTAAAGAAACAATTGAAAGCGAAGTACCAAATAAAATCGGTTTAGCTGCACCAATCGCATCGTAAATGTGGCCACTAAAAGAAACGCAGACCGCATTCAAAATCGTGCCTGGCAAGACTGCTAATCCTGCTGCAACTGCTGAGTCACCATTTACCAACTGGATATAGTTAGGCAACACAAGATTAAGCCCTAATAAAGAGGCCAATAAAATAAAAGAACTGATAGCGTGCCCATCAAAGGATACATTTCTGAACACAACTAAGTTAATCAAAGGACTCTCTTGACGATTGGAACGATAAATGAATACCCCAAGTCCAATTGCACCCATCACAAAAGCACCTAAAACGTGTAAACTCATCAATGGCATAGCACTCAAGTTACTGAGACTATAAATAAAACCAACCAATGTCGCAACGATTGCAATGAAACTTATCACATCTAATTTAATCTTCTGAGGCTCAGTTTTTTGCTCAATAGTCATAATCCCTAAGATAAAAGAGACAATCAAGATGGGCAGCAAGCAGATAAAGATATAACGCCAGCCAAGCGAACTTGCCATAATCCCACCAAAGGTTGGCCCAACCGTTGGGGCAACGGCAGTAATCAACGTCCCAAGACCAATCATCGTCCCTAATTTTTGACGCGGTACTTGTTCCAAGATAATGTTAAACATCAAAGGCAAGGCAATCCCTGTCCCAACCCCCTGAGCAAAACGCCCCAATAGTAAAATCGAGAAACTTGGTGCTATAATATCTAGCACAACCCCTGCAATAAAACAGAGATTAGCGACGATAAATAATTTTTTTAGTGTAAAACGTCGTTTCAAAAATGAAGAGATTGGAACAGTTGCTGCGACGACTAATAAATAAAGCGTCGTCATCCACTGAACTGTCGAAATCCCAATATTAAATTGCTCAATTAAAATCGGAAAAGTAATATTCATCGCCGTTTCAACTGTAATGCCGGCAAAGTTAAGGATACCTGTTGCTAAAATCGCCGCAATTAACTTGGGCGATATTTTTTCGTTTGTCTTGTCTGTCATCGTATCTTCTTCGAACCTCCTTGTTTTATCCTAGATTTTTATTCTAGTGGATAGCTACTTATTTGATTAAACAAGCAGACTATTTTAAAGCTATCTTCTCATACTATCATATTCAAGCATTATAATAAAGAAAAACCGACTCAAATGCTTCATCCGAATCAGTTTTTCTTTTATCATCTTACAAATCTCGTTAAGATGATACACTCGTGTTTATTTATCCAACTCAGCGTACAACAACTCTTGAACAACTTGTGGATTCGCTTGTCCTTTAGTTGCCTTCATAAGTTGACCAATCAAGGCTTTAGCAGAATTTTTGTTACCACCTTTATAGTCGTTGACAGCTTTTTCATTCTTAGCCAAGACATCTGTAATGATTGGAACTAAAACAGCAGGATCTGATATTTGAATCAAGCCAGCTTTCTTAACGAAGGCTTCAGCAGAACCACCATTTTTCGCCAATTCAACGAAAACTTTCTTGGCAATTTTTGACGAAATCGTACCGTCTGCGATGAGCTTGAGCATTTCAGTCAAGTTTTCTGGTGTTAAACCAATTTCTGAAAGCTTTTTACCCTCAGCGTTAAGGTATTGCGCGACCTCACCTTGCAACCAGTTAGATGCCAATTTCGCATCCGCACCCGCATTTACCGCCGCTTCGAAGAAATCAGCCGTGTCTTTTGCTGCTGTGATTTGTGCCGCATCGTAGTCAGAAAGCCCTAGCTCAGCCACATATTTCGCACGACGTGCTTTCGGAAACTCTGGCAAGGTCGCCCGAACTTCTTCGATCCACTCATCTGAAATCTCAAAACGTGGTAGATCAGGTTCTGGGAAGTAACGGTAATCTGATGAGCCTTCTTTGACACGCATCAAAGTCGTTTCGCCTGTTTTCTCATCGTAACGACGTGTTTCTTGCTGAATGACACCGCCAGAGCGCAAAACTTTGGCTTGACGCGCCACTTCATATTCCAAACCTTTGCGGACAAAGTTAAAGGAGTTCAGGTTTTTCAACTCCGTTTTCACGCCAAATTCTTCCTGACCATAAGGCCGTAGAGAAATGTTGGCATCACAGCGCATCGAGCCTTCTTCCATCTTCACATCAGAAATGCCCGTGTACTGGATAATTTCCTTAATTGCAGTCAAGTAAGCATAGGCTTCCTCAGGAGAGCGCATGTCGGCTTCTGATACAATCTCAATCAAAGGGACACCTTGACGGTTAAGATCGACATATGAATAGCCGTCTGTACCGTGTGTGTTTTTCCCTGCATCTTCTTCTAAGTGGGCACGTTCAATCCGAAGTGTCTTCTTAGTCCCGTCTTCCAACTCGATTTCAATCGACCCATTATAACCAATCGGCTCATCAAATTGTGAAATTTGGTAGGCTTTGGGATTATCAGGGTAGAAATAGTTCTTCCGGTCAAAGTGCATGTTTTGGTGAATGTCCATGTTCAAGGCAAGCGCAGCCTTGATACCAGACTCGATGACACCTTTATTCATAACCGGCAAAACACCCGGAAAGCTCCAATCGACAATATTCGTATTCTCATTTGGCCCCGCACCAAAATGCGCAGGCGCTGGTGAGAAAATTTTCGAGTTAGTATTCAACTCGACATGGACTTCAAGTCCGATAACTGTTTCAAAATTCATTTATTTTTCTCCATTTTGGATTATCATATTCTGATAAATTCCCATTCAATTTTTCAATTTCAGTTTCTATTACTTCAACAACGTAATCCAAACATTCAAATACATGTTGCTTATATTTTCCAACAACTTCTTCTGTAGTCAAGTTTTCTGTTGCTTTTGTAAACGAAATATTCCCATGGGCTAAAGCATTTCTTTGGTTTTTTATTGACAAAATTGTTCCACCGTTGTCTTTTAATTGTTGCCCATCGTATTGAATTCCATGCTTTTCAAAAACATACTTTATCTTTGCAACATCGACATTTCCAGACAAATGAAATTGCTTTATATCTAACGAAAATCCTGTATCCAAAAAAGTTTGCTGTATAATACTAAATAGATCTTGGTTGATGCTTTGTTCTTTTATAGTATAACTGCTATATTTCAACCAGATTTTCTTTATTTCATCACTTGCCTCTGAATATGACTTTATATATACATTATGAGTATCATAATATTCCATTATACAACTGCGAACAGTAGATTCTATCAGATTATAAAACATAATCAGTGCATTTGATTTTAAGATTCTCAATAATTTGGAATTATTATCCTTGTTTTCCAAAATATAATTTTCTGGCATATCATTTTGCTGTAAATACAAACAAAATAACTCTATCTCTTGTTTCTTTTTTTCGTAATCACTTATCATATCATTTACTCGCTATTTTTAAGAAAATAATCTTTCACGCCATTGATTCTTCCAAGCACATTACTTTTATTGTTGGCCCATCAGTTTTTGTCCATTGTTTAAAATCTTCAGAATTTAATAAACTCTGGATTTTTTCCTTTGAAATTATTAAATTTGTTTTTTCTCGCATAGCTAAATTTATACCTACTGCCAAGGCCTCAAATCGGACATTAGGTGTGGTTTGCCAATCACCATTTGTTTTTATACCTTTTGTAAATCCGTATTCAAAATTTTGTTCAACAAACGACATCACTCCCTTAAATTCTCTTTTATATCGTTCTTCTATTTCAGACCAATTATCCGTTTCCACAATCTTACGGATAAAATCACTAATAAATACATCAACTCCATGTTCAAATTGTTGATAGTTTTCACTGAAAGCAAAGAAACGTTCAATTAATTCTTCATCTCCTTTTCGAGATAGATTATTAGTAGTAAGATTCACTAATTTTTTAAACTGACTATCTTTTGTCAGAGGTATAACAATTTTGGACATAAAATTATTATTTTTCCAACTTGAACGATTTTCGCTAGATTTTGTTTTCAAGGAACTTGTATTCAAACGATAAAATAAATCACTTCTCACTTCTTCTGGTGTTTTATCACTAAGAACAATTATCCTTAATGCTTTTACACTCAATTTACGAACTTCTGAAACTGGTAGTTGACTTAATGTTTTTCCATTTAAACTCGTTAATTTTTTCAATCCTATAAATACGAAATCATCTTTCTCATTAAAAACCTTTGATAAAGTTGATATACGTTGAAGACCATCAATTATCTCAAGAAGACCATCAGCAGTTTCTGCAAGAAAAATTAATGGAATTGGATAACCTAGTAAAAGCGACTCAATAAAGCGAGACATTGCTTTGGGACTCCACAATTCTTCATGTCGTTGGTATTCAGGAATTACAATACTTGCTCCACTGTAATCACTATCAACTTCTTTTTTATATTTTTCAACTAGATAATCTATAGGAAAATCTCGTGTGTCATAATCTAATTCATTTTTCAATTCAGAAATCTGCATTTCAATTTCTTTTTTTTCAGATTCTTCAAAAAGCGAAATATTCCTCATGATTTACAACTCCTTTTTCAAATGATCCATCACACTATCACCAATTACTTTACCAAGTTGAGGTGGTACTGCATTCCCTATTTGCACAGCAAGTTTTGTTGTGAAAACTCGCTGGTTCTCTGCCACAAACTGATAGTTTTTTGGGAAAGTTTGTAATAAAGCTCCCTCTCGTAAACTTAAGGCCCTATTTTGTTCAGGATGACCAAAACGACCATTGCCAAATCCTATAAACTGTGTTGTCATAGTGGTTGCAGGTTTATCCCATTCCAAGCGACCATAAACTGAGCCATAAGTTTGACCACTTTTCTTTTTGTACGCATTCGGCAACAATGAGCTATCCCAATCTTTCCATGTACCTCCCGGTTTTGAACTTTTAATTCGTTTTATATTCAAAGGTGACAATTTTCGACTAGTATGAATTCGATCTAATTCGAAAGTTTCTCCAGCTTGGATTTTCGGCAAAGTTGAAATAGTTTGTCTTAAAGTAGGATAGTTTTCCTTATCATAGATTTCAGGTTTGATTTTTATTTCACCAATTTTAGAAGCCAAGAGCAGTAATCGTTTACGACGTTGTGGAACACCATAAGCAGGTGCATATGCAACTTTCCAGTCTATAAAATATCCTTCTGATTTCAATATTTTCAAAAAGTTATTAAATACTTCCTCTTTCGCCATTTGAGGAACATTTTCCATTGAGATAATTTCGGGTTTCACATTTTTTACTTGTTTACCAAAATAATCCAATAGATCCATTTTGTTTTTAGCCACATCACTACCTTTATATCTGTGACTATAATTCGAAAAAGGTTGACAGGGGGCACACCCAATAAGAACTTTAATATCCGTATCTTTAGGATATAGCTCGTTTATTTCAGTATCAGTAATTTCTTTTACATCTTTCAAAATAAACTTGGCTTTATTATTATACTCGTAGGCAAACTTACAATCTTCTTCAATATCAAATCCAGCCACAACGTTAATTCCGGCTTGCTGAAAGCCGTTTGTCAATCCACCTATTCCACAAAATAAATCCACTGCATTTATATTCATAATAATACCTCACAATATACTATGCGAAATTTACACCCCAATTTTACTTTTTAAAAATGACTGGCTTATTTTTATGGAAATCAGTCGTCGCCTCAAAAGCTGCTGCTGCTTGGTAAATCGTTGCTTCATCAAAGGCTTTACCAATGATTTGTAAGCCAACCGGCAAGCCTTCAACTTGACCAGCAGGAATTGAAATCCCCGGTAAACCAGCCAAATTGACAGGAATGGTCAACAAATCAGCCAAATACATGGCAAGGGGATCATGACCTTGTGTATCTAAATCATAGGCAACAGTCGGTGCTGTTGGGCCAATGATGAGGTCATAGTTTTCAAAGACTTTTTTGAAGTCTTGCATAATCAAAGTCCGAACTTGCCCAGCTTTTTTGAAGTAGGCATCATAATAACCTGATGACAAGCTAAAGGTTCCCAGCATAATGCGACGTTTGACTTCCTCGCCAAAACCTTGCGAGCGTGTTTTGACATAAATATCTTCTAAATCAACCGCATCTGCTGCACGGAAACCGTAACGGATACCGTCAAAACGTTGCAAGTTTGAGCTGGCTTCTGATGAAGCGATGATGTAGTAAACAGCCACGCCATATTTGCTATGTGGCAAGCTCACTTCTTCAACAGTCGCCCCTAATTTTTCAAAGTGTTTGGCTGCAGCCAAGACTTGTTCTTTTACCTGAGGATCAATCCCTTCGCCTAAATATTCTTTTGGCAAGGCAATCTTCAAGCCTTTGACACCTTGCCCGATTTTCGATGTGAAGTCTGGCACTGCAACTTTTGATGACGTCGAATCTTTTGGATCGTAACCTGAAACCGCATTAAGCAAGAGGGCGTTATCTGCAACATTTTGTGAAAATGGTCCGATTTGGTCGAGTGATGAGCCAAAAGCAATCAGACCGAAACGCGAAATACGACCATAAGTTGGTTTGAGACCCACCACACCGTTAAATGATGCAGGTTGACGGATTGAGCCACCTGTATCAGAACCGAGCGAGAGCAAAACTTGGTTCGCCGCAACAGCTGTCGCAGAACCACCTGATGACCCACCCGGCACTTTTGTTTCGTCCCAAGCATTTTTCGTTGGTTTGAAAGCTGAATTTTCAGTCGAACCACCCATGGCAAACTCATCCATGTTAGTTTTACCAACGATAATCATATCATTGGCATATAATTTTTCGACAGAAGTCGCATCAAAAACAGGCTCATAATTATAGAGCATTTTTGAGGCAGCTGTCGTCAAAATCCCTTTAGTCGAGATATTGTCTTTCACGGCAATCGGAATACCAGACACTGGGTTTGAAGCATCAATCCCACGTTCGTCAATGGCAGCAGCCTGTGCGAGCGCCTGTTCTTCTGTAATCGTGATAAAGCTATTGACTTTATCTTCACGAGATTTGATAGCTTTCAGCGTTTCTTTGGCAAGTTCAACCGCTGAAATTTCCTTATTGACCAATTTGTCATGGAGTGCTTTTATCGTTGTCATGCTTAGTTGTCCTCCATAATTGCGGGTACTTTAATAAAGCCATCTTCTGCTTCTGGCACGTTTTTAAACAACTCGTCACGATTCCAGCCTGCAACCGCAACATCTTCACGCCAAGCATTGATATTATCTGCCACATTTGAGGTAAATGGCACACCTGTTGTGTCTACTTCTTCTAATTTCATAAACATATCAACGATTTTTGTCAATGTGCCAGCAAATTCAGCAGTTTCTGCTTCATCAAAGTCTAATTTTGACAAATTCGCAACGTGTTTCACGTCATCTTTTGTGATTTCCATTGATTTCTCCTCTGTTTTTTTCGGGAATCAAACCTTGAGCATCTCTAAAAATTTAGTGCGACAACTTTCGTCGCAATTTCTAGAAATGTCCCTATAATTTCATGTTTTATACTCATTTAACTCAAGAAAAGGAACAAATTTTTAAGCTATTTTTTTGCCAATTCGGTCAACGGCTAAGCGATAAAACCGCCAAGCCACGTTACCCATAGCTTTTCCGTAAGTCGCTAAAGCGACAACTTCAATGCCAGATGCGATAAGGCGAAGACGTACAGGTGTACGGCAAGACTTATCAACGATGAAGTGGCGGAAAATAGCCCAAAAATGTTTATTTTATTTGGTTAATTGAGTATATTATATCAGTTTTTGACACTTTTAGTCAAAATCAATATCCAAAACTAATTTCAATTCATTTAATTGTTTCGGGTCAACATCGCTTGGCGAATCCATCATCAAGTCAACGCCAGCCGCACTTTTCGGAAAGGCAACAACTTCGCGAATATTATCTTCGCCCGTCAAGACCATAAAGATACGCTCTAAACCAAAGGCGCAGCCCGCATGTGGTGGCGCACCAAATTTGAAGGCCTCTAACATGGCGCCAAATTTTTGCTCTACAAAATACTTGTCATAGCCAATGACTTCAAAAGCTTTATACATCACTTCTGGATTATAATTCCGAACAGCACCTGAACAAATTTCATAACCATTCATGACCATGTCGTACTGGTCAGCCTTGATGGCCAACTTATCCGCATCAGATTTCGCCGCTTCAAGTGTTTGAACGCCACCTTTTGGCAAGGAGAATGGGTTATGACCAAAGTCAACTTTGCGATTTTGTTCGTCGTATTCGTAAAATGGAAAATCAACCACCCAGCAAAGTGCCACTTTATTTTTATCTTTGAGATTGTAGAAATCCGCAAATTCATTACGCATCCGACCAAGGACACGGTTAACGATGGCAGGTTTACCCGCACCAAAGAAGACAATATCGCCATCTTCAGCACCCGCTTTGGCAGTAATTTCAGCTAATTCAGCCTCTGTCAAGAATTTAGCAATCGGAGATTTGATGCCGCCGTCAACATAAGTCAAGTAAGCCAAACCGCCAGCGCCTTCTTTTTTAGCAATTTCAGTAAAGGCATCAATTTGTGAGCGTGACAAGCTAGCAGCGCCTTTCACACAAATCGCTTTGACTTTCTTGGCATTTTTAAAGACAGCAAATTCAGTTGTCGCAAGGGTTTCATCCAAGTCAACCAAAGTCATGCCAAAGCGCAAGTCAGGCTTATCGCTACCATAAATGTTCATAGCATCTTCATAGGAAATACGCGGAATATCTTTTGAGACAAGCTCTTTACCCGCAAAATCTTTAACCAGATTTTGGATTAAGACTTCCATTTCAGAACGAATTTCTTCGCCATCTTCTACGAATGCGCGCTCTAAATCGAGCTGGTAGAAATCGCCATAAAGTCTATCAGCACGCGGGTCTTCATCACGGAAACATGGCGCAATTTGATAATATTTATCAATCCCTCCGACCATGAGCAACTGTTTGAACTGTTGCGGTGCTTGTGGTAAGGCATAGAATTTACCTGCATGAATCCGACTAGGAATCAAGAAATCACGCGCCCCCTCTGGCGAAGAATTCGCCAAAATCGGCGTTTGCACTTCCAAAAAATCTTGGTCTTCCATGAAACGACGGATAAATGATAGATATCTAGCACGTTGCTTCAATGTTTCTTGCATTTTAGGACGTCGCAAATCCAAATAACGGTATTTCAAACGTAAATCTTCGCTTGATTGATTACTTTCATTGAGTGAAATTGGCAAAGGCTGAGACGCATTTAAAATCGCAAGCTCGTCTGCGACCAATTCAATTTGCCCCGTCGCCAAATTAGGGTTGGCAAGGCCTTCACCACGCGGGTGAATCGTCCCAGTGACTGAAATCGCATACTCATCACGCAAATGTTCCGCAGCTGAAAAATTTGTCACTTTTTCAGGTTGAATCACCACTTGCAAAAGACCAGAAAAGTCACGCAAATCAATAAAAATGACACCACCGTGGTCACGGCGCGAGTTCACCCACCCCTTTACCGTCACGGTTTCGCCTTGTTTCGAAATTGTCTCAATCGTTTTTGTTCTCATATTTTTCCTCTACTTATTATCGTCTTACCCTATTTTACCATAGGCATACATTGATATATCTTAAAATTTAGAATTATTTAGTTATTTGCGTCAATGGTGTATACCCTTAGCGCAACGGTGTTTTTGTCATCGCCGTTTGCCACTAGCCCACTGTTTCCGCAATTTACCTAGCCAAATTTAACAAAAATAGCACCCAAATATCGTCAGAAAAGGACGAAATTCGTGGTGCCACCTTAATTTGTTGTCAACAGACAACCTTATTATGCTTTATTTAAATTAGTACAAAAATAGTGTTCTTCACCACAATCATCAGGCGCTATTCCCAGCTTCAAGCGCTCTCTTAACTGATTTGATTATGCTTACTTCTATATTTATTGCTTAAAAGTTACGACCTTCAAGTTTTTCATAAATCCCTGAATTGACAACTTTAAGATAAGTTCCCTTCATACCAAGTGAGCGAGATTCAATAATCCCAGCTGACTCAAGTTTACGAAGGGCATTGACAATCACTGAACGTGTAATACCAATTTTATCAGCAATTACAGAGGCTGTCAAACGACCTTCAATCCCACCTAATTCATCAAGGATTGCTTTAACAGCTTTCATTTCAGAATAAGATAGGGTGCTAACTGCCATATTCACAGCTGCAGATTTACGGATATTTTCTTCCATCTTCTCG
Organism: Pseudolactococcus yaeyamensis; assembly: GCF_054658615.1. NCBI lineage: Bacteria > Bacillati > Bacillota > Bacilli > Lactobacillales > Streptococcaceae > Pseudolactococcus > Pseudolactococcus yaeyamensis. The sequence continues at coordinate 14,259 of NZ_BAAGGP010000020.1, read as the reverse complement.
ATTTGAAGATTTGACAATTGAATCCCAATAACCGTCGTTGCCAATTCAACCAAGACCAAATCATCATCATTAAACGCTTCTTCATTGCGCCAGATGATAAATGTCCCTAAACGCAAGCCACTACCATAAATCGGCGCGACCGTTGTTTTACCATGTGGATGATCTTTGACAACTTCTTGTGGATAAAGTGATAACAGAGCATCTGCAGGCAAGTTAGCCTCAGTATCATAAGTACGTGATGCCGCTTGAACATACTCATCTGACAATTTGCGTTCATCAAACATCGCCTCAACACGGTCATTGTTTGTCTTGTAAGGCATGGCATAGCCAAGCACAACACCCTTGCCGTCAATGACAACAGAGTTACAATCAATTACCGCTGATAAGCGTTCTGATAAGCCGTTATACGGTAATTCTTCGCTAGAATTGTTGAGTCCATCTTGCAAAATCGCCGTAATTCTTCTTGTTTTTTCTAATAATGTAGTCATAATTCTCCTATTTTCAAAAAATATTCTATAGCTTTATTATAACAAGAACAAATCAGAAATACAACAATATTCAGAAAATTATTTATTGTTTTCTATTTTGAGACAATTTACTGGCGATATTTAGCCAAAAATCGTGTCATTTTCTCTTGAATTTGTGCTAATTCATCAACACGTGGCATATAAACAATCCGAAAATGATCCGGATCTTTCCAATTGAAGCCACGACCATGAACTAACATGACTTTTTCTTGTTTGAGAAAATCTAAAACAAATTGTTCATCATCGTGGATATTATACATGGCGACATCAATTTTAGGGAAGATGTAGAAAGCCGCTTTCGGTTTCACCGCTGAAATTCCTGGAATTTCATTCATCGCTTTGTAAATGAATTCACGTTGTTCATAGATGCGACCACCCGGCAGCAACAATTCATCAACAGATTGCGTGCCACCTAGTGATGTTTGGACGACCTGTTGTGCCAGAACATTTGAACATAGCCGCATATTGGCTAACATATTCAAACCTTCAATATAGCCTTGGGCGTGACTTTTACCCCCTGACAGCACCATCCAACCGACACGGAAACCAGCCACTCGATGTGATTTTGACAAACCATTCATGGTCACGACAAACAAATCTGGTGCCAAGGTCGCGATTGGGATGTGCTTGATACCATCCATGATGATACGATCGTAAATCTCATCTGAGAAGATGATCAAATCATTCTGACGTGCGATTTCAACAATGTCTAATAAAACCTCGCGTGGATAAACAGCACCCGTTGGATTATTAGGATTAATAATGACAATCGCCTTCGTATTTGACGTGATTTTTGACTTAATATCTACAATATCCGGATACCATTCCGCTGACTCATCACAGAGATAGTGCACTGCATGACCACCTGCCAAGCTAATTGATGCTGTCCAAAGGGGATAATCCGGCATTGGCACCAGAACTTCATCTCCAGTATTTAACAGGCCATTCATGGACATGGAAATGAGTTCACTCACACCATTCCCAATGTAAATATCATCAACATCAACATTGGGAAAATTCAGCACTTGGCAGTACTGCATAATCGCTTTACGCGCGCTAAAGATTCCTTTACTGTCTGAATATCCCTCGCTGTCCCGCGCATTCATGATCAAATCACGGATCACTTCATCAGGTGCTGTAAAGCCAAATTCGGCTGGATTACCAGTATTAAGACGCAAAATTTTCTCGCCGTTAGCTCGCATACGATTCGCTTCATCCAAAACTGGACCCCGAATATCATAGGCAACATCATCAAGTTTAGCGGATTTATCAAAAAATTTCATGGCTACTCCTTTAGCGATTGAAAACGGTGCTGTAACAAATGAATCTTTGACACATTTGATTTTTCTCGTTTTATCTATTATAAACTTTTCGTTTTAAATAATCAAAAGTATTTCGGATTGATCAATATTTTGGTAGAATTTATAGTATATGAAAACGAATTGGAAAAATAATTTTTTTACACTATTTGTTGGGCAACAATTATCCTTTTTCACAAGTATGGTTGCCCAGTATGCTTTAATTTGGTATTTGACAGACCGTTCCGAAAGCCCAACTTTACTTGCTATGTATATGCTTATCGCCCTTATGCCCGGCATTATTGTCGCTCCCTTGATTTGGCCTCTAATCGACCGCCTCAACAAAAAAATTCTATTACTATCTGGAGACTGGATTGTTGCACTTGCTGCGATTATCTTGGCCTTCTATGGTCAAGGCGGCCCGCTTCCTTTTTGGTTATTAGGGGTGGGTATGTTCATCAGAAGTCTCGCAGGTGCCATTCAGACACCAACTACCCAATCCATTATCCCAACACTTGTTCCTGAAACCTTTGTCCCTAAAATCAGTGGTCTAAATGGTGCTTTTAATAGTGCTTCGATGATTGTCACACCTGCTATCGGCGCTTTTTTTTACAGCTTCCTTCCCATTTCCAAAATCATGCTAGTGGACGTTGCTGGTGCTATTATTGCAACAATTACAGTACTAATGGCACAGATTCCAAGTTTTGAACACCTTGACAACCCCAACTCTTATATTCATGAACTAGTTGAAGGTTTCAAACTCGTTAGACACCATAAAGGGATTTTCCATTTCTTAATCATTACGACCTTGATTGGCATGTTTGCTTGGCCTGCTTTCTCACTCTATCCCCTGATTACTACCACTTATTTTCATGGAAGTATTTCAGATGCCTCTATCGTGGAAGTCTTTTGGTCTATCGGCTCGCTTCTTGGCGGGTTGCTCATCGGTCTCTTCGCCACAACAAAACGACGATTGACAATCGGTGTCATGTGGTATTATCTGGCAGGCATTGCTTTCACTCTCATGGGCTTTTTACCTGACAATCGACATGGGCTTTGGCTTTTTATTGCCTTACAGCTCCCTGCTGGCATCGGATTTATGGCAGCAAATGGTCTCTTCATGTCCATTGTTCAACAAGCTTTTCCTGCCAAGCAAACCGGACGAGTGATGGGGATTACGCAAGCTATGGTTTCCATGGCTAGTCCGATTGGTCTAATTTTTGCGGCACCACTTGCTGAAACCTTAGGCATCCCGCCACTCCTGATCATTGCCGGTATCAGTATCTTTATTGGTAATATCGCAAGCATGCTATTACCTGACATCAAAAACCTTGACCACATGACCGTTATGACACATATCAAAGAAGATGATAGCTCATAATTTGCACTTATGTCCTTTTTATTCTTAGTAAACGAGTAAACACGCTCCTTCCCTCTAATTCTTATAACGTTACTACGTTAGAATAGATGGAAGGATTTTTTCTCACTATTTTTCCATAAAACCAAAAAACTCCGATTATTCAGAGTTTTTCTAGTATATAATTGCTATTTATTTTTATTCCGTTCAGCAATACGTGTCCTTATCTGTTCTTCAAGCTCTATCTTTAATTGTTTCTTATAGCCTTGAACTAAAATTAAACGGAATATGAACAATCCGATTAATACTACAGCACCAATCAGCAATAAAACTTTACGTTTTGTTGACACTACTGAATACGGTTTAGCTTGCTTTTGACTTAACGTTTCCCGTTTATCTTGGGCTTTTGTCTCAGATTTTCTTTCAGAAGGAGAGGGTTTTAAAATATTCCGTAAGTTATCCCAATTTTCCTGAGTCATAACAAGTGTGCTAATAGGTGTTGCCCCAGCCTCTTCGTCTAACTCAGAAAAATATACCATTAGCTGAGAATTTTTAGGGAATTTTTTATCCGTACTATAAAAATCTTTGAACAAAATCATCACTTGTCCTTCTGGTAATACAGCATATGTTTTTCTAGCGACTTCTTTTTGGTCATCTAGTCTGATAACTGTCACTTCTCCTTCAACGTCTGTTTCATTCCACCAAGTATTTTTTATAGTTTCTAGAATCTGATATTGAAGTCTATATCCATCACTTGTTTCTTGAACATCGAAACGAGTCGTGTCTAACTGTTGATTAACGCCAGAGGAAATAACTTCCTCTCTATCAGATATACCAGCTCCACTACTCGCTTGAACATGGGAACGCCCAACAAATAAGGCGAAGAGAACCACAAAATATTTCATCAACAAACTCTTCTTTACTAACATACTTTTTATCCTTACTTGTTTGCGACAACTTCAAAACTAAAAAACATTATTGCATTTTCTGCTCATACAAAAAATACTCATTTTTAAACAAGTGATTTTTGACTAGACTACTCTTCTTCTGGCTCAAATGTTGCTGCTTTTTCTTTAATCTGACGTAAAAATTCTGAATTATCTGTCGCCAATTCAAATAATTTGCGGTAGTAGCTGTCTCCTTTATGTTTTAAGAACTCTAAACGTTCTGATGCTTCAGACACACGTTTTTCAGCTGCTTCAATAACTGACGTCGCCTGTTTTTCAGCTTCTTGGATTGTATTTTCTGCTTGAACTTTTGATAATTCAACGCGTTCATCTGTTGCCTTTACAATATCTGTCGCCTCTTGTTTAGCAGCATCCACAATACTTTCTTTCTGTTCTTGTGCTGCTTGAATAATTGTTTTAGCTTGAACTTTAGCATTAATCAAGATATCAGCAATGTCATCTTTAGAGATACCAGTATTATCAGAATTTGCTTGTTGTTCTTGAAGAGCTAACAACTCTGCCACCTTCCTATTGTTTTTATCTAGCTCTTCCTTTAGTCTTTCGACTTCCAATTTATACTTTTCTAATTCTTCGTTATGTTCACTCACTGATAACTCCTTTGCTTCTTCCGTGCGTGTTTCCACCTCACCTATCCGTTCTTGTAACTTCTTATTTTCCAAAGCTAATGCTTCTTGCTCTGCTAATTGTGACTGCATTGTGGCAGATTCATCTTGTGCATTTGCCAACTCAGTTTTAAGACTAGTTACCAACTCACTTTGTAAATTGACCTCATTCTCTTTTTCAGAAACTTCTGCTTCTAGTACTGTTACTCTATTTTTCAATGTTTCAAGTTGTGTATTTTTTTCTTCCTCAAACGCTTGTTGTTCTGCTACTTGATTTTCTAAAACAGTCGCCTGCTCTTGCGTATTGATAGCAACAAGCTCTTTTAATTGCACAAGCTCAGCTTCTGATTTTTCTGCTCGTTCTAATAACTTAACATTTTGTGCCTGAAGATCTGAAAAATCAATTTTAAGTTGCGCAAACAAATCGTCTTGGGTTTGAAGCGCCTCTGACTTTTCTGTTCCTTCAAGTTCTGTATTTTCTACATGAGAGTCTGAAGAATCAGCTTTAAAACTCGTAGCCAAATACTTCAGCAAACCACTTTTTTTTTCTACCATACCTTATCTCACATATCCTTACTTTGTTTACATCTGGCTTATCACAAAAACATTCATTTTCATGACTAATAGCTTTTAAACAAGACTAATCTATTTCTGGCGCCAATGATATCGCTTTTTCCTTGACTTGACGCAAAAATTCTGAATTCCCCGTCGCCAATTCGGATAATTTACGATAGTAGCTATCCCCCTCACGCTTCAAGAACTCTAGGCGCTCTGTTGCGGCAGCTACGCGTTTTTCAGCAGCAGTAACAGCTACACTTACCCGTTTGTCTGCTTCTTGAATCGTATTTTCTGCTTGAACTTTTGACAATTCAACACGTTCATCTGTTGCCCTTACAATATCTTTTGCTTCTTGTCTAGCGGCTGCCACAATGTCCTCTTTCTGTTCTTGTGCAGCCTGAAGAATTGTTTTGGCTTGAAGTTTGGCACCTACTAAGATATCAGCGATATCATTCTTAGAAACCGTTTGTTGTGCTTGAAGAGTCGCCAAGTCAGTTCGCAATTGAGAAACTAAATCTTCTTGGGCTTGTAGAGCTGATACTTTTTCTTCAAGTGTTTTGGATTTAGCAACATCACTTGCTTCAAGTTCTGCATGCTGCGCCTGAAGGGTTGTCAAGTCAGTTCGCAATTGAGAAACTAAATCTTCTTGGGCTTGTAGAGCTGATACTTTTTCTTCAAGTGTTTTGGATTTAGCAACATCACTTGCTTCAAGTTCTGCATGCTGCGCCTGAAGGGTTGTCAAGTCAGTTCGCAATTGAGAAACTAAATCTTCTTGGGCTTGTAGAGCTGATACTTTTTCTTCAAGTGTTTTGGATTTAGCAACATCACTTGCTTCAAGTTCTGCATGCTGCGCCTGAAGGGTTGTCAAGTCAGTTCGCAATTGAGAAACTAAATCTTCTTGGGCTTGTAGAGCTTCCTCACCTTCCGTCACTGAAGTTTCCGAAACGACTTTTTGAGATTGAAGAGCTACAAACTCCGCTTTTAAAGCAACAATAGACTCTTCTTGTGCTAGAATTTTCTTGACACTCGATGCTTTGAGTTGCGCAAGTTCAGTTTTGAGTTCCTCAATCAAATCACTCTTGGCGTTGCTTTCAGTTCTCAATACTTCTTGCTGCGCTACCTTAACCCGCAAAGCTGCAACTTGTTCTGGTGTCAATGGTTCCTGTGAATTTTCAGCCACAAACAGCTTAAACTGTGCAAATTCTATATCTTTTTTATCTGATTGTTCCTTCAAAGCATTATATAGACCTTGAAGCGATGCGAGTTCACTCTGTGAATTTTCTAACTGAGTTTTAGTTTCAACAACTACACCCTTTTGCTCCTTGAGTAAGTTGAAACTATCTTCTAAAGCTTTTTGGAGCTCCTTTTTCTCACCAAGTTCTGCTTCTAGAGCTTCAATATTGCGTTTCAACAACTTAATTTCAGCACTATTAAAATTACTTTTTTCTGCCTTAAATGTTTCCAACTGCTTTGTTAACGCCGCAATTTCCGCTGTATATTTTTTATCTAATTCTTTAATCTCATCTTCATATGCACTTGCCAATACTTTCTCAAGTTCACTCTGACTTAATTTAGGTGAAAACCCAAATTGCCACTTTCCAGCCATGTATTATCCTTTCCTATTCATAACCTCGCTTTGAGGATATCTTCCATGTGTTACTATTTTCACATGATGACAAGCTCTCAGACACTTTAAAACTTGCTCTAAAAATCAGATTTGTGCTTCTAACGCCATCATCAGATATAAATTTAGTCTTGTTCTTCCACAAAAGTATTAAAGACTTCTTCAATCATATCCCATTCTTCATTTGCATCTTCTGGGATTGGCAAGAGGTCACCCTCAGTACCATCTTCATTTTGTGTGTAAGCGTAAGCTTGGATTTCAACTTCACCATTTTCATCTTCTTCCACACCAGCTGGTACAACCAAAACATAGTTTTTTCCGAATTCTTCTTGACCATCGATTGTCAGGAGAATTTCAAATAAAGTTTCATTGCCTTGATTATCTACCAAAGTGATAAATTCTTGTTCATGTTCGTGATTGTGGTCATGATCATGATCATGTGTCTGTTCAGTCATTTTTGCTCCGTAATCTAGTTTATAACGTGTGGCTATCAAGATAGTTCTGTAAAATCAGAACAGCCGCCAATTTATCAATGTATTTTTTGCGATTTTCACGACGTGTGTGCCCTTGAATTAATATTTTCTCTGCCTGAGCTGTCGTGAGCCGTTCATCTTGATAGTCAACAGGAATACCAAATTCTTCCAACAACAAATTACCATAATGACGACTGGCTTGTGCCCGAATGCCTTCGTCATTATTCATGTGTTTCGGCAGGCCTAAGACAAATTTTGTGGGTTGATATTCTTTGACAAGTTCTGCCAAACGCTCAAATCCATAATCTGATTTTGACTCGTTAATCCGAATCGTCTCAATAGGCTGAGCTGTATATCCTAACAAGTCGCTGACGGCCACGCCGACAGTCACACTACCGACGTCTAATCCCATTAACCGTTGCATCAAAGTGCGACACCTTGATCCTTAAGATAATTTTTAATTAATTCTTCAACGATATCATCTCGGTCAAAACGACGGATTTTGTTTCTAGCATCGTTGTGGCGCGGAATATAAGCTGGATCGCCTGATAACACATAACCGACCATTTGGTTAATCGGGTTGTAACCTTTTTCACCGAGAGACTGGTAGACACTGACAAGTGTTTCGCCAATTTCTTTTTTGCTCGAGTCATCAAACTCGAAACGAACTGTTTCATCTGTAAAACTCATATCTGTCACCTCACTTCTGTAATTTATTGCCTTAGTTTCATTATAAGTTATTTTTGCTAAAAATTCAAACAATACTCTTTGTTTTAGCGATTTATCATCTCTAAATAAAGAAAATGCCGAAATTTTCCAATCTATCGGAAAATCTCTGGCATTTCAAGGACTTATGGTAGGATATTACCTGCTGCCATGTAGAGGCTATACCATTCTTCACGCGTCAACACAATATCCGCAGCTTCTGTCGCTTCAATGATACGCGAGGGTGTCATCGTGCCAAGAATCGTTTGCATCTTAGCAGGGTGACGATTGATGAAGGCAACAGCGATACCAGATGGCGTCACGTTATATTGGTCTGCAAGTTCTACCAATCTAGCATTGAGTTCAGGGAATTTTTCAGCGTTTCCGACAAAGACACCCTCAAAGAAACCATATTGGAAAGGTGACCAAGCCTGAATCGTCATGTCGTGAATGCGTGAATATTCCAGAATACCACCATCCCGAGCCAGACCTGCCTGATTTTCCATATTGACATTGATGCCAACATCAACCATGCCCGTGTGTTTCAAACCAAATTGAAGTTGATTGATATTGAGTGGCTGTTTAACCGCTGTTTTCAGGAGTTCAATTTGACCAGGGTTTTGATTGGATACCCCAAAGGCACGAACTTTACCAGCTTTTTCAAGCTGAGAAAAGGCTTCCGCAACTTCTTCAGGTTCAACCAAGGTATCTGGACGATGTAAAAGTAGCGCATCCAGATAATCTGTGTCCAAACGTTTCAATGAGCCTTCTACCGCTTCAATGATATGTTGTTTTGAAAAATCAAAAGCAATCCCTGGTCTAATCCCAACTTTTGATTGCAGATAAATATCTGAGCGTGAGATACGCGTGTCTTTCAATGCTTTAGCGAAAATCGTTTCGCATTCGCCTTTGCCATAGATATCCGCATGATCAAAGAAATTGATGCCATTATCATAAGCTGTCTGAATAATTGCCACAGGATTTTTACCCGCTTCATTGATTCGCATACAACCTAGCACAATTTGACTAGCCGTCATATCCGTATTGGCGATTTTAATTTTTTTCATGGTAAGAGCCTTTCTTATTTGTAATCGTTTCCATTACTATTGTATCAAAAGTTTGATAAATATGCTCACAAAAACTATATATATTTTACACGCCATTATGTTTACTTAATAAACTCCGCTTTCAAATCAGATCTACCTCGCCTATAACACACAAATGACAACAAAAAAGAACATAGGCTCGAGTATCTATGTTCTTTTTATCGTATTTTATGCAGTCAAAACTGTGCGGCCTTTACGACGACGACTGGCAACGACACGACGACCGTTTTTAGTAGACATACGTTTACGGAAACCGTGTGTTTTTTGACGTTTACGTTTACTTGGTTGAAAAGTACGTTTCATGATGTTTCTTCCTCCTGTACAGAATTTTTGCTTGTCGGCAAACCAACAAGCCTATGTCTAGCCTAGGCTTTTGATCAGTTACTAAACATACTTTAATATTCTATCGTTTTTACAAGCATTTGTCAAGGTCAACTTCATCTTTCTATCACGCAATGAAGAAGATGAGATGAATTTATATTTTGCCAAAGTTGGTACACAAGAAGAATTATTACTAGATATTGATGATAATTTTTCTATTGAAACTTATACTGAAAAAGACTTATATGCTAAATTAATTTCCTTTTTTGAAATAAAATACGATCCTAATAATAGATTCAAACCTTTTAATCTTTTTAAATATATTGATGAAAATTCAAAACCAAGAAAATTTAACACCACTCAAAATCGTGAAATGGTAACAAGATTGTATAAATTAAATAATCCTGACGCCATCTACTATTACAGTATGGTAAATTGGAATACCTCTAAATCAGGTAAAAGATATTCAAAAGAGAATAGAGATAAAGTAAAAAAATTATTACCAAATCTTTTTGAACTCATCAAAGATAAAAATATTAGCGTGCGTTTCACAGATCAACCAAAAAATGCAGAGACAGAGAAAACACAGTATCTTGATGATTTAAATATCAGGTTCAAAAACAACTAACTCATCTCGGCTTAAAACACCGCTTGGATTTTGAATGACGTTTCCGTTTACATCATAAGTAGTCCAAAGGAATACGTTGTCATAGATAGGATTTGATTGAATTTCTTTGTCATCTATAAAAACATCTTTAAAACAGCGAAAAGGCGAGAAATATTCTGCTTTTGGAAAACGGTACTCTTTTCTTTCTTCAGGATTATCGTCTCGCTCTAAAATGTCATAATACTTCTGGGGATATCTAATCAACACAGGTTCTTGACTAATATTTTCAACTCTTTTGAAAGTATACTCCATTATTTTTTCTTTCATATCCGTTTAAATTTCCTTTCATCTATAAAAAAGAGAAACCTATCAAGATTCCTCATGCCTTAGTTTAACGACGTTTCGGTCTGGTTATTTGTGTCTGTTATCATTGCCATCGTGTTTTTCATCTTTAAATCTATAAAAAATAAAAATAAGAAGATTGATAGTAAAAACGGCAAATAAGAAAATCAAAAATATAATACCTACTCTATAATTAGAGCTCAAAGGTAGTAAAAACATAATAGCCACAAACATATTGCCGAAAAGGCTCATTATATCTTTCGTTGTTCTTAGCACCTCTTGGTTTAGCTTATTCATTCTATTTTTCTTTCTATTTTTCTTTCTAATCATTTAGGTTATATCTTCTAAATAATCCAAAAAAGCTTCCCAAAAGGTCATCTTATAGATAGGTTCATATTGTGCTAAGAAAAGGAAGAAGTTGCAGATAATGAAGACCGTTACAGTTAAAATTGATGTTATGAGAAGCACTAAGAAAAGAGATAGTACAAGAAAGAAAGTGTTATCTGGAAATTTGTCTAGAATAATATGAGACAAGGCAAGAAACACAAGGAAACCTGTAAAAAAAGTAAACAAGCAAAGTATACCGGCTATAGTTGTTTTGAAGAGGTTGAAGATTGTTTTCATATTGTATTCCTTTCATGAGGTAACAAAAAAGAGAGGTCATCTCATTTGACTTCTCTTTTTGTAGGAGTATTTATTGTTTAGGCGCCCATGGATCATTAGGATTAGGTTTAGTATGGTCTACTGGTTGACTAGCATTCCAGGCATCTCTATCACGATCTGCCTGAGTTCGATTATCGTATGCACCCTGACCGCCACCACCAGTAGAAGGTTGTGCAGGCGCAGGAGCTTGAGGGGTTGGCGCTATATAAGCAGGTTCAGTGTAAGCTGGTTGGGCATAACCTTGTTCAGGTTGCGCTTCTGCCTGCGCTGCAGCTTGTGCTTGTTGTTCTGCCTGTTCCTGTTCGGCTTGAGCTTGAGCAGTTTTTTCCGCTTCAGCCTTTGCCTTAGCATCCGCTTCAGCTTTTTCTTTAGCTTTTTTATCCGCTTCAGCCTTCGCCTTGGCATCAGCCTCTTTTTTAGCCGCTAATGCTTTCAGTTTAGCCTTGTTTTCAGCCTCAAACTTCGCTTTCTCTGCAGCCTTTTTCTCTTTGGCTTTTTTATCCGCCGTAAGTTTTTCTTGCTTAGCCTCGGCTTTTTGAGTTGCGACATTTTTGTTGTGTACGGTCACACCAGCACCTAAGCCAATCAAGGCTAGAACTACGACACCTGCAACAATACGTTGTTTCAACGTTGTATTTTGAATTTTTGTGATCAAGTTCATGTTTTCTCTCCCTTTATTAATTATTTCCGACGATAACTAGCGGCATAGTTTTATAAAGCACCAGTTCATATTTAGGATGCCCGTTTCTACGTATCCGCTCACGTAATTCAGACATCCAGAACTCGTCATCTAATCCAAGTCTAGTCAACGACCTACCATATACTAAGCCACTAAATGGTATCGCACACCTTTGTTCTCGCTCAAGGTGTTCTAGCACCTTATCTAGCTCATTTGTTAGTACCATCTTTTACTCCATTTTATCATATTTCTAGCTCATCTTTGGTGTAAAAGTGTAATTTTCCACTTTTACGATAATGTTTTTTTATCACTTTGCCTCAAACGAATTAACTACTGAACCCTTAGGTACATTGAAAATAAATTTTTCATCTGAAAGAGGCTTGAAGTGAGACCAACGACTACTGTTAAATTCCCTCAAGAGTTTATCAAAGCGCTTATCTTCATATGTCTGCTTTTTAATTACCAAAGCAGGACTTTCAGTCGTTTCATTGATGAAGACCTGCTTATCACTAGATAGACTATATTCATCTTTTAGGTTCAAAAATTGATAGCCATCCGTTTCTTTAACCACATACCTATAATCTCTTTTGCTTGAGGTTTCAACGCTGCCATAGACAAACAGAAAGCCGCCTGAAACATGACCATTGATTTCTTGTGAGTTGGTCGTGTTTAAGTTATAGATTGGAATTGACTCGCTAGTCTCTATCTTTTTTGCCTGAGTTAAATATGTTTTTTGTATCTCAGATTTTGGCATCCCTTTATATTTGGAAGTTCTAAACCCTCCTGAACACAGGCAAATAATCAATATAATGGCTAGCACAGGTAAAGGAATAAGCAGTACGATGATCATGTCCCTATCTAGATAATCGTCATAAAGCATGATAAAGAATAACAGTATGATTATCACTATTAAGCTAAAAGCAATCAAACCTATGGTATGAGCCAGCTGATTATTTTTAGGAATTTTACTAATTGCCTTCAAATATTCTGAATAGGTGTACTTATCCATTTTTCGCCCTCTTTCACTATTTTATCGCCGTTTTAGGTTTCGTCTGGAAGATGAAAAAGAAGAAATCATCATCAGAGGTATTATCATTGACACGTTTAAGTTCATCCTCGTTCATTTTCCAAGTAATCAAGCCGTTCTTTATTTTTAAAGTCCCTTTATCGGTCACGTCTTTACTGCCATGAACAACGCATAGACCGACTAAATCTTTTTTCAAGTACTCAGTGTTTCGTGTTGTCAGACCTGATTTCGAATCATAGTCATACCTAAAGAAATCTACATTTGTTTGAAGGATTGATAAACTTTGTTTCTCGAAATCCATAGCAGTTGAAAATTTAATTTCTGTATAATGCTTAGTATCAAGAACTCTCAAACCAAGCTCTGTAAAGAGAAATTTATCAAATTGAACTTCTTTTTTATCGTTGTTTTCTTTGGCATCAGGGTCAATCGTGTAGGTTTTACTTCCAAAAACTTCTGATTGATTTTTAGCCTCTATAAGTATATCAGCTACTACTTTCTTGCCTGCTGCTTCATACTTTGATAGAAAATGTTTCCCTGGGGCTAATTTCGTCATATTGGCTTCTACAATAAATTGAGGCAGATGGAGTTGATGATTGCCCAAAGCGTATGATACCCCTATGGTAGTCCCAACAACTGCACTCAATACCAGGGTTATTATTTTTCCTTTGTTTTGCTTAGTCATATTTCTACTTTTCCACTTTTCTACTTTTGCACTTTGTATTTATTGGGTATGTCTTTCCATTTGTCATAAACAGTGATGGCAATATCAATCTCTTGATTTTGAAGAGCATTGAAATCTTGATCTATTTTCAATTCCTTTTCTCTTTTCTCACAATAGACCCTTTTGAAAGACTTTAAAATCTCCGCATAGATTGTCATCATCGCTTCTCGTGAGTTTTGTTTCACTCTTATACTATAATTTCCTGTTTTATCAGCTAAAATATCTTGATGTCTAATATGCTCATTTTCAAAAAATGTCTCTAGTTCCTGTAGAGCATATGCTTTAAAATCAGATTTTTTTGCGCCTACCTTAATGATTTCAGCTTCATGTTTTGCTGTGAACTGCGATAATGGTGTAATCGGTTTAAATACACTATCCCTAGTTGTAGATAAATCAGAACGGCTCCGTTTAAAATCATCGTGTATAACAAGAGATAGTATAAATCTTAATATTATAGAAATTAACCCCAACAACATAAGTGGCAACATTATCCTTGAAAATAGAATTATGAATTTTGTAATAGATTGATTAATGTCAAAAAAGATATCTTCTGGCATTTAATTCTCCCTTCATTTTTCCCAACTAACAGTAACCATATTGTCTATATCGGTTATTTTGTAACCTAGTGATTCAAGTCTTGTACACCCTTCTTTTGATGTACAGTAATCAACCATCGACTGG
>NZ_BAAGGP010000019.1:0-37538 GCF_054658615.1 Pseudolactococcus yaeyamensis | reverse complement strand
GTTCAAGAAGCGTTGAATTCTGCGAAATGTCAGGAGCTATCGCAAGGCTATTGGGAAGTATTTGGCAATGAAGATTTCCTTGCGCTTAATAAGCAACTTAAAATTGATTGGGAGAAACAGTATGTTGCGTTAGAGGAGCTGAGACAATTCGCAAGAGGGGTGTGTATACAACAAAAATAATTGAGAACAAAACGCTATAACTCCTTATATCACAAGGCGGAATAGTGTTTTTCTGATTTTTAACTGTCAAACTCGGGAGTCTATCAAGATACGCCTTATGTTTGACGCGAACTCGCAAAATATGACTATTTTAATCTTTAACCACCGATTTGGTGGTTTTTTGGTATAATGAGACTATGACTTATTATGAACAATTCAAAAAAAATATCGTCCTACCACAGCCGATATTGACACATATTTTAGAGATTTTTCCGACACTTGTGAGTTTCAACGTCTGGCTTTATTTTTATGGCAATGAATCACTAGCGCCGAGTCAAATTGCTGCCTTTTTACAGATGACGACAGCAGAGGTTAATCAAGAAATTAATCTTTTGACAGACTCAGAAACATTGACGGCCGAATTTGACGAATTGACAGGAGAGATGCGCTTTGATACACGACCAGCTTTTGCTAAGTTGGATGCCATTTTATTAGATACAACTGCTGATATAACAGTTTCTGAGGATACTGAGACAGCTGTTTCAGATATTGCAAGATTGATTGCAGCCTTCGAACCGGAAATGCCGGGCGGTTTAACACCGATTAATATCGAAGAACTGCAAAAGTGGCTGAGCGATGATAAATTTGAAGCAGACTTAATCCTCCAAGCCCTACGTGAAGCAGCGCTAAATCGAAAAGTCTCCCTACCTTACATTCGAGCGATTTTGCGCAACTGGCGCACTGACGGTATTGTGACAGCGCGTGATATTGCGGACAATCGAGAAGAACGTGAGATTCGCAAAGCTGAGCAACAGACTGATGCCCCACTTTCTGAAGAGTATTTTAACTCAGTCGATAGCCTGCGCAAGGCTTGGGGGTATGATGATGCTCAGTAAAAAGAAATTTCTAGAAGCGCTAGAGATTATCGCTGAGATGTTTCCTGAGGCTCATGGTGAGCTGAACGCTGATACGCCGTTTCAATTACTCATTGCGGTGATTTTGTCAGCTCAGGCGACGGATAAAGGGGTGAACAAGGCGACGCCAGCGCTCTTTGCTAAATACCCTGATAGTCAAAGCCTAGCCTCTGCAGATATTTCAGATGTTGAAAGCTTAATCAAGACCATTGGCCTGTATCGCAGTAAAGCTAAAAATATCGTCAGAACGGCTGAGATGATCGAGACGGACTTTGGGGGCGACATCCCGAGAGATAAAGACTTGTTGCAGACTTTGCCGGGTGTGGGGCGCAAAACGGCGAATGTTGTACTGGGAGATGCGTTTGGCATTCCGGGAATCGCTGTCGATACACACGTCGAGCGCGTGTCGAAACGTTTGCAGCTGGTTAAACAGTCGGCGACTGTCACGGAAGTGGAAGACAAGCTGATGATGGTTGTGCCTGAAGCGGATTGGGTTGTGACCCATCATCGTTTGATTTTCTTTGGTCGTTATCACTGTACCGCTCGTGCACCGAAATGTATCGTCTGTCCTGTTCTGCCCTATTGTCACTTTGGAGAAAAAACTGTTTTAAAATGAAAAATGAAAAATTATCAAAACGCCTGACACAAGTTGGAGAATTTGTCCCACAAGATGCTGTTTTATTGGATGTCGGAAGCGACCATGCTTACTTACCAATTCATCTCGTGAAAACCGCTCGTGTAAGCAAGGCTATTGCTGGCGAAGTCGTTAAAGGCCCTTATGAGAGTGCTGTAGCAAATGTTAAATCAGCTGGCTTAGAAGCTCAAATCGCAGTCAGACTAGCTAACGGCTTGGCTGCTTTTGAGCCAACAGTTGATGACGTGACAACAATCACGATAGCTGGCATGGGTGGTCACTTAATTGCTGAAATTTTGGAGGATGGGCGCGATAAGTTGTGCCAAGTCTTAACCCTGATTTTACAACCTAATAACGGCGAACGCCATTTGAGACAATGGTTACAGGCACATGATTTCACGATTTCTGATGAAAAAATCTTAGCAGAAAATGACAAGATTTACGAGATTATCGTTGCACATCCAGGAAAGTCAGCTGATAAATTAACGGAAGCCGAGCTCTGTTTTGGCCCTTTTCTACTACAAGAAAAATCAGCAGTCTTTCTTGAAAAATGGACATCTGAGTTAGCAGCCAATCAAGCGATTATGGCAAAAATTCCAGATTCAGCCCAACAAAAAAAAGCCGAATTTTCAGCAAAAATTGCCAAAATCAAGGAGATTTTAAATGTTAGCCAGTGATTTTTTCGCACGATATGAAGTTTATTGTCCTAAAGAGCTTGCAATGGCAGATGATCCAGTCGGTCTGCAAATCGGAACGTTAGATAAAGACATTCAAAGAGTCATGGTCACCCTAGATATCCGCGAACAGACTGTGGCAGAAGCAATTTCGAAAAAAGTCGATGTGATTTTAGCCAAACACCTTGTCATTTTTAGACCGCTAGATAATCTGACCGACCAAGACACACAGCAAAAAATCATCTTGGATTTGGCGCGTGCTGGGATTTCAGTATATACGAGCCATACCAATATTGACATCGTCGAAAATGGCCTTAATGATTGTTTTTGTGAGCTGTTAGATATCACCGAAACTGAAAATTTGACCGTTTTTGGCTTAGGTCGTGTTGGTAATATTCAACCGCAAACCCTAGGTGACTTTTCAGAAAAAATCAAAGCAGTATTTGATCTATCAGGACTAACAATTGTCTCTTACGACCAATCACTCACCCAAGAAATTAAGCGTGTCGCCATCTGCGGAGGCAGTGGTGGGAAATTTTATCCAGAAGCGATTGACAAAAAAGCGGATGTCTATGTGACAGGGGATATTTACTACCATACAGCGCATGATATGCTGTCATCAGGACTTTTAGCAATCGATCCCGGCCACCATATCGAAGTCTTATTTGTCAAAAAAGTGGCACAGATACTCAGAGAGTTTAAGACAGATGTCGAGATTATCGAAAGTAGTAGCCTTACAAATCCGTTTATCAAAAAATGATGCCAGTTTGAACAGGCATCATTTTTTGATTATTTTTTGGATATTGGCTTGTAAGCTTTTGAGCTCAGCCAACCAATCTACATAGAACTGTTCGACCAGATCAGGTGTAATCACTTTTTCTAACCAGTACTCGGGATTAACACGCCATTTAGTTTCAGTTAGCTCTTTAACATCAAAATTGGCGATGTATTGATCAAAAGCATGAGCCAAGTTAGGGTCATCTGTTTTATAAAGCTTAACTTGCTTCATGGGCTCAATCTCATTACTTTTGAAGTAAATGACAGCATAATTGGCGTAGTCATCAATGGTGTAATATTGCGCTACACGTTCAACAAATGTTTGATTGTCCACCTTGTGCAAAACCTCCTAATTCTGGTTTAAGACTTTTTGTATGATTATTGAGAAATCGGTACGATATTTGGATTGTTGATAATGTAGGTAATGATTTCTTTAAATAAAGTGATCAGATAGCCATCTGAATAAACCCGAATACCCGCGATACTTGAAGCAGCCATCCCATTAACAATAATCCAACTGCGGATATGCAGTGCCTCAATCTGTTCATCAGTCAAATTTTTGTATTCAGTCGAATTAGCAACGATTTTTTTATAGTTTTCTAATGAATAGTCAAACATGATTTTACCGCGTGCAAAGCCTTCAACAAAGAGGGCACGATAAAGATTAGGGTGTGCTTCAGAGAAACGAATGAAAGCGATACCCAGTGATACTAGAGGATCATCCGCATATTTTTCATGCAATTTGATATCAAACATATAGTGAAAAACGTGTTTCAAGACAGCTCGTTTATAGTTTTCCATATTTTTAAAAGCACCATAAATCGGTTGTGTCGAAATCCCAAATTTTGTGGCAACATCACGAGCAGTGAATTTTTCAAATCCGTAGGTATTCAGATATTGAAAACCAAAATCAAGTAACATTTCATCAGTAATAACTTTTTTACGCGGCATTTTTTATTTCCTCCATAACCCTTCAAGGGTTTGTAATTAGTAGTGTTGTAGCACTAGATAGTAAGATGTGATAGGTAAAATGAATTAGCAGTTTTAAAGTACCCACTCATTAATCGCATGCGCCACACCAGAATCTTCATTTGATTTGGTGAGATATTTTGCGATTTTCTTGAGTTCAGGATTACCATTTGCCATGACAACTGGGTTGCCAACAGCCTCTAACATTGAGCGGTCATTTTCTTCATCGCCGATGGCCATGGTTTCTTCATGCGAGATGCCTAGCTTTTCAGCCAAGTGCTGGACGGCTAATCCCTTACTCGCATTTTTGTTGAGAATCTCAAGATAGAAAGGGGTTGATTTAACGATGGTATAACGCTCTCGGAAACGTTGTGGGAGTTTGGCGATCGTCGCATCCAGTTTTTCAGGGGTATCGATGTACATCATCTTGATGATTTCATGTTTGCGCATTTCTTCAGCAGTCCGATATTTCAAGGGCAGACCAGTGATATAGGCTTCATTAATCGTATATTGATTGATATTGCGATTGTGCGTATAAATCGTCGACATGGTAATTGAGTGGAGTGGCGTCTTAAGTCTGCGACTTTCCATTTCGATATCCAGATAATCATCATAAGTGAGGGGTTCATCTATGAAAGCTTCACCAGTAGCAGTCGCCTGAACTAACGCACCATTGTAAGTGATGACATAATCACCAGCATCTAATAGGTTTAAGTCTGCCAGAATATTTTTGACCCCTAAAAGTGGACGACCAGTCGCAATAACGATTTTGACATCGGCAGCTTTTGCTTTTTGAACAGCTTCAAAAACTTCAGGTGTGATTTCGCGATTACGATTGACGAGCGTGCCATCAATGTCGATGGCAACGAGTTTAATTGACATGATTTACAGTATGAGTTAAGTCAAACCTTAACTCAGTTCCTTTCTTTTCCCAAAAAATGGTCATTTCTAATATAGCTAACAAAAGTTTCCTGCTCAGTCTTAAACAGTGTTTGCGGACTGAGGATGTCGCGTGGAAAATAGAAACGATTGTCACCATGTGTCGTACCAGTCAAAGCTTTAACAAGACTCGATAGCTCAGACAATTCAGTAAGTGTCCCATCTTTTTGCATGATTTCAATCTGTGTCCGAGGATTTTGCAATTCTGGTCGATACAAATCATAAGGTAAGTCAAAGTTAGAATGTATCGCCGTATAGTAATCCGTATCAAATCCGATTTTGGCAATGATTTGGCGCAGTATTGCCAAATCTTTTTCATCAACACTATCGTATTTGATGGATTTGGCTAATTTGCGATTGACAAAAGCACTACTCAAATCCGACAAGATTTCATCTGGGTGTGTCTGCCAGTTTTGGAAATAAGTTGTCATGACACCATCGTCTAGATGGAGATAGTCAGATAAGGTAGAATCGGACTCGAAGAAGGGAACCAAACGCGGACTGGTCAGCTCGAAATACTCTTTCTGTGTTGGATAGAGGACTTTGGCACGCTTCAAAAGCTGATGTAGCAAGACTTCCATAGCACGACTTGCCGGGTGGAAATAAACCTGCATATACATCTGATAACGACTAACGACATAGTCTTCCACGGCGTGCATCCCTTGGATTTTAAAAGCGATACCGTTCTCAATAGGGGTAATCACACGCATAATCCGTGTTAAATCAAATTCACCATAGGTCGCACCAGTATAATAAGAGTCTCGTAAGAGATAATCCATACGATCCGCATCAATCTGACTTGAAATCAGCTGCACGACCTGTTGATTCTCATAATCGTGTGTGATGACACTAGCAATCTTCTCAGGAAAATCGGGGGACACTTTTCTCAAAACAGCATTGATTTCAGTGGATGAATCAGTGATGATATTCACCGTGATAGCTTCGTGATCCGTATTGAAAACACCCTCAAAAGTATGAGAGAATGCGCCATGTCCGACATCATGCAGTAGGGCAGCACATTGAGTGACGAGGTTTTCTTCTGAATTCCAAATCTCAGGATAGTTTTTGGTAAACATGTCCGTGATTTGCTTGGCGATGTTATAGACGCCTAAACAGTGCGTAAAACGGCTGTGTTCCGCGCCATGAAAGGTATAACTAGATGTGCCAAGTTGTTTAATCCGACGCAACCGTTGAAATTCCTTTGTGCCAATCAAATCATAAATCGTCTGATTAGTAACTGAGATATAGTTATGAACGGGATCGCGGAAAACTTTCTCTAGTTTTGTAATTGACATACGACACCTTCTATATTAATATGAGTAATTATATTATAACTCAAAATGCTGAAAAATGCACGATTTTAAATTAAAAAAAACTTATTATTTTTTAACGAATGCTAAGTCAAGTGTGTTAGACCATTTTTGATAAAATTTTATGAAATTGAAATACTTTATTTGTTGAAAATTATCGTATAATAGACTTACATGTGCTTTTAAGATGATTTCAAGATCAAATGATGTTTGATGCTGAAATATCTGAAGAAAAAATAAAATAAAGACTTTGAGCGAACACGGGTTCGTGAGTCGAAGAAAGGAAAGGTATAATGCAAACTATTGAAAAAAATCGTGCAGTGAGTTGGTATCAAACCATGGTGACTATCCGAGATTTTGAAAATATCATTGATGATAAAAATCGTGCAGGTTTTTTGTATGGTACGACCCATCTTTATAACGGTCAAGAAGCCATCGCTACTGCCATTTGTGATTTACTGTCACCAGAGGATTTGATACTTTCAACGCACCGAAATCATGGGCACGCCATTGCCAAAGGCACGAAAACCTACCCTATGTTTGCTGAGATTTTCGGCAAAAAAACAGGGACAAACGGTGGTCACGGGGGATCGATGCACATCAGCGATATGTCAGTTGGAAATGTTGGCGGAAATGGGATCGTTGGTGGGAATTATCCAGTCGCTTTAGGCCTCGCACAGGCTCTGAAAATGGACGCTTCACAGCGCATCGTTGTCTGTTTTTCAGGCGACGGTTCGACTAATGAAGGGACTTTTCACGAAAGTCTGAACTTAGCCAGTATCTGGCAACTGCCGATTATTTTTGTGGTCGAAAATAATCAGTATGCCATGTCAAGTGATGCATCTGTCATGATAGCAGGGAGCATTTCTGAGCGAGCAAAAAATTATGACATGCGCGCTTATCAGGTAGATGGGCAAGATGTTTTTGCTGTCCATGATGTCTTTACACAAGCACGACAAGATGTTAAAAATGGTCCAGTCTTGATTGAGGCAGTGACTTATCGCTTTAAAGGTCATTCACGCTCCGATAGCGAACAGTACCGCACGCCAGATGAGTTTTTTAACTGGGAAGACCCGATTAAAAAATTACGTGAGGCTTTGATGGCTGACTATGATGTGTCATCAGAAGAGATTGCCTTGATAGACGAAAAAATCTATCGCCACCTCTCATCAGAGGCTGAGCAAGCCTTAACAGATGAGGACACTAGCAGTCCGAGTGATATTTGGAAGGCGGTATACAGTGACTAAAACATATTTACAAGCAATCAATGAAGGCTTGCGCCAGATTTTAACAACCATACCAGAAAGTTATATTTTGGGTGAAGATGTTGGGACTTATGGTGGTGGATTTGGTGCAACAAAAGGTTTAGTCGCTGATTTTCCAGACCGTGTCTTAGACACGCCGATTTCTGAGGCTGCCATTACGGGTGTTGCGACGGGGTCAGCTTTACTCGGTAAACGCCCTATTCTTGAAATTCAATTTTCTGATTTTTTGACTGTCGCCATTGACCAACTTGTCAATGAAGCAGCAAAGACTCATTTTCTATCAAACGGGGAGCAATCTGTCCCTATGGTTATCCGTGCAGCCAGTGGTTCAGGGACAGGTGCCAGTTCGCAACATTCTCAGAGTTTCGAGAACTGGTTTGCTCATGTACCGGGCTTGATTGTCGTCATGCCGTCGAATGCTTATGATGCCAAAGGTATCTTGGTTGCTGCGGTTAAAAATAATAATCCTGTTTTAATTTTTGAGCCTAAATCACTTTATAAAACAGCCATGCCAGTACCGTCAGAACTTTATGAAGTGCCAATCGGTCAAGCTAAAGTTGTTCAATCTGGTAGTGCTGTAACCATTATTGCCCTTGGGCGAATGGTAGAAGTGGCTAAGACTGTTGCGAGTCAAACAGATATATCAATTGAAATTGTCGACCCAATTACGATTTCACCACTTGATATTGAGACACTCGCAGCATCTGCCAAAAAAACGGGCAAAGTCTTAATTTTGACTGAGGCTGTTAAACGCTCAGGTATTTCAGGAGAAATCCTAGCGCAGCTCGTCGAGGCTGGCTTTAGTGGGCCAATCAAACGATTGGGCGGACACTTCATGCCAATCTCAGCGGCTAAATCAGTTGAACTGGCACAAGTACCAACCATTGATGAAATTCATGCAACCATTGGCACGATGATGGAGGAGGTTTAGATGGTTAAAATTACAATTGATAACTTGATTAATATTGACCATGAAACTGAAATCATTCATGAGGAATATACGGGCGATTATCATGAGAAAAATGGCAGTCATTTTCTTGTTTATCAAAATGAGATGAGCGAAAAAGTCGTCATGAAGTATGATACTGAGATGTTGACGATTACACGTTTTTCACAACCTAGCACGATGATGAAAATGCATCCAGAGGTGGTCACGAAAACGGCGATTGCCACGCCAGTTGGGGCACAGCATTTCGAGATTAAAACGCAACTTTATAAAAAGTCTGCGACTGGCTTTAAAGCGAGTTATCAATTCTGGCAAGGTGAGACAAAAATCGCTCAGTATGATTTAGAGGTACATTTTTCTTACTAGACAAAATATTTTCTTTAAAAACCGAACATTATCGCTAAAAACTGTCTAAAAAGGCAGTTTTTTTGCTGATTTGCGGAGAAATTAACCTATAATGATAAAAAAGGCCGTATGAATAGGCTCAAACAAAAGAAAGTTGGAACCAAGAGTGTCTGAAAAAAATGCTTATGCGCAAGCTGGTGTCGATGTAGAGGCTGGATATGAAGTTGTTGAACGGATTAAAAAACACGTTAAACGCACAGAACGTTTAGGCGTTATGGGTGCGCTAGGCGGTTTTGGCGGCATGTTTGACCTAACAACGACAGGTGTCAAAGAACCTGTTCTCGTTTCTGGTACAGATGGTGTTGGCACAAAATTGCTGCTCGCTATTGAGGCGGACAAACACGACACGATTGGAATTGACTGCGTTGCCATGTGTGTCAACGACATTATCGCCGCAGGCGCAGAACCTCTTTATTTCCTAGATTATGTCGCAACAGGCAAAAACATTCCTGCTAAACTTGAACAAGTCGTAGCAGGTGTCGCAGAAGGCTGCGTCCAGTCTAACGCAGCACTAGTCGGTGGCGAAACTGCTGAAATGCCCGGGATGTATGGTGAAGATGATTATGACCTTGCTGGATTTGCAGTAGGTGTGGCTGAGAAGTCTCAGATTATCACTGGGGAGAAGATTTCAGAGGGAGATATATTGATTGGTTTAGCCTCTTCTGGTATCCATTCAAATGGTTTTTCACTTGTCCGAAAGGTCTTTGTGGAGACTGATTTAAATGCGAAAATGCCTGAGCTTGGCGGTCAAAAATTGATTGATAACTTGCTGACACCAACTAAAATTTATGTCAAAGACTTGATGCCTTTGGTTAAAGCTGGCGTGATTAACGGTATTTCACACATCACAGGTGGTGGCTTCATTGAGAATATCCCACGTATGTTTGGAAATGACTTAGCAGCAGAAATCACAGAAGGCACTTGGGATATTTTGCCGATTTTTGATTTGTTAGAAAAAACAGGTAACCTCAAACACAGTGAAATGTTTGAAATCTTCAACATGGGCTTAGGCATGGTGCTTGCTATTTCACCAGAAAACCTTGAACAAGCTAAAGCCTTGCTTAACGGCAACTGTTTTGAAATTGGTCAAATCGTTAAGCGTGAGACAGCAGCGGTTATCATCAAATGAAATTAGCTGTTTTTGCCAGCGGTTCTGGTACGAATTTTGAAAATCTTGTCAAACAAGGAATCCCTATCACTTTTCTATTCTCAGATAAGCGTGATGCTAAAGCTTTAATGCGAGCTGAAAAACTAGGTATAACAGCACACACGTTTGAGTTAAAAAACTTTGAAAATAAGGCTGCCTATGAGACGGAACTGTTAAAGCTCTTGGCGCAAGATGAGATTGACCTCATCGTTCTAGCTGGCTACATGAAAATCGTCAGTCCAACCTTGCTACAAGCTTATGAAGGTCGTATCATTAATATCCACCCAGCCTATTTGCCGGAGTTTCCGGGTGCCCATGGGATAGAAGATGCTTGGCGTGCAGGTGTATCGGAGAGCGGTGTGACGATTCACTATGTCGATGCAGGCGTTGATACAGGTCAGATTATCGCTCAACGACGCGTTCCGATTTTACCAAATGATACCTTAGAAACATTTGAGGCACGAATTCACGAGATGGAGTATGTACTTTATCCAGAAGTGTTGTGGGAGATTTTAGTCAATTAGTGTAGAACGAAGAGATGGAGAAAATCATCGTAATCGGCATTTCTGGTAATTTGGCTTGACTTTCTTGTTTTGCTTATCCCCCTTTCGTATCATCAAGCGGTCATGGCAGTTTCGCAAGGATAAAAGTACGCGACCAGATATGCCAACCTATTTTAAAGAACAGATGTTTGATAAGGCATACCGGCAATTTTAAAAATTTGTCTGGACTTTTAACAAAAAAAGTTCGACCACATATTGTGACGGCGCTTGAAAATCGACCGCAAACAACCAAACTACTTGTTTTTTGAAATCCGCGACAAGTGACTAAATTTTTAGAGAAACTTTGACAATAAGAAAAGGAGCAGGCACCATGACATTTAAAGAAATCCGCATTAACAAATTAGACATGAATCCCTTCACCAAAATCGGTAAAGAGTGGCTGCTGATTACAGCTGGCACGACTGAAAACTGCAACACCATGACCGCCAGTTGGGGTGGCTTTGGTTTTCTCTGGAACCGTAATGTCGTAACAATTTATATTCGACCACAGCGCTATACGAAAACTTTTGTGGATGCTGCCGATACTTTCACACTCAGCTTTTTTGGTCGAGATTTCCGGAAAGAGTTGACCTATCTCGGTCAAACAAGTGGTCGTGACGAAGACAAAATTGTCAGAGCCGGTCTCACGCCACACCGTTTCGAGGAGACAGTTGGTTTTGAAGAAGCCGAAATGGTTTTCGTCATGAAAAAACGCTACCAAGCGCCGATTGAACCTGAGAAATTCCTCGACAGCACGATTGCCGAACACTATCCAGAAAAAGATTATCACGATATGTATATCGCCGAGATTGTCAAAGTCTATGTGAAAGAAAATTAAAAAGCCGTTTAGGCTTTTTTATGCTTGATCAACCAAAGAAAGGAAACAAAATTTTTGAGCTATTTTTTGCCAATTCGAGGCGATAAGGCGAAGGCGTACAGGTGTACGACAAGACTTATCAACGATGAAGTGGCGGAGAATAGTCGAAAATGTTTGCTTTATTTGGTTGATTGAGCATACAAATGTCGCAAAATGTAGTCAGTCGTTCGGTCAACGGCTGTTTTGTCATAAGTCAGCTGTAAATCATGACTCAGGTTTGGCAACAGATTAGTCACCATCGTAAGCGCAGTAGATAAAGCTAGCCCAGTCCGAGTCAAATCTGATAAATCATACAAGCGCTCGATCCCCTCAAAATAAGTAGGTAGTCGCTTATGTGCTTTACCAACTGAAAGTGAAAAGTCGGTGTCCCTTCCGACCCGCCAAGTCAGCAGACGGTAAAGTTCTTCACGAACGATTGACTCAAAAAAATAGTTGGTATAGAGGAGTTCGACCCGCAAGATACCTTTGAGGACATAGGTGCTGACCCAGAAAAACTCAGTAATGCTGTCGTCAAACTCGGTCTGAGTTGGGCGCTGCACCCAGTGCGTGCGGTCAGATGTTGCGGGTAAGTCAGTATAAACGCCTGTTTTATCCAGCAAAATCGTGTTAAGCGTATCCTCAGCCAAATAATCAGGCACAGCAGAGATAGGCTGAATTTTCAAATCCAAGCGATTGCCGTCCATGAATTGCATCAGCCAGCACCAGCGATTTTTCTCAGGCAAAATCTGTTGAATCATGATGTCCCCAAATTGACTGCGGTCAAACTGTTCAAAGTCAGGAAAGTTAGTATCTGAAACAAAATAGGTCATGTCAAAATCTTGATACTGGTCTGGTTTCACTGCCGGGTCATTGCGTGAGCCTTCGCTACCAATCATGAGGATAGCAGTGTTTTCTTGAGCTGTTGTCAGGATTAGGTTGTAAAGTGTCTCAGATGTCATATTTGCCTCCTTGACTTTAGTATAGCATAGGATTTTTATGAAAAGGCTATATTTTCATAAAAAGTGACTTTTTGAGCTGGAAATTAAGAAAAATATGATATAATGACCTTATGTAACACAATTAGTTAAATAACCCATCACAAGGGGAGCCGTGTTCAACTTATTATAAAATCAAAATAAAAACTTTTGAGCTATTTTTTATCAATTCTAGGCGATAGGGCGAAGGCGTACAGGTGTACGTCAAGGTCTATCAATGACGAAGTGGTGAAAAATAGCTGAAAGTATTTTGATTTTATGATGAGTTGAGCACACTGGCTGAGATTGAGCGCTTGCTCTGGACTCTTTGAACCTGAACTCGTTAGGACGAGCGGAGGGATGTGATCGATAAAAGTTTTTTGATAGACAATAAATCTAGAACTGGCTTCTAGCTTGTCCTATTTTGCTATCAGGCTAACCGTGAATTCGACCTCTCCTTGTGATTAAAAAAGGAGAGTTTTTTTGTATGGAAATGACGCAAAAAGCGCTGACAATTGCAGGCTCTGACTGTAGCGGCGGTGCAGGGATTCAAGCTGATTTAAAAACGTTTTCGGCTCATGGTGTCTATGGCATGTCGGTCATCACAGCGGTTGTCGCTGAAAATACTTATCGTGTCAGTGGCATTATGGATGTCACCCCTGACATGATTGACAAGCAAATCAGGGATGTGTTTGAGGATATCTATCCCGATGCGGTTAAAATCGGCATGCTGAACACGATAGAAACGATGCAAACTGTTGCCAATGCGCTCAAAATTTGGCACCCTAAAAATATCGTGATTGACCCAGTCATGTATGCCAAAAATGGCAGTCCACTTATGGCACTTGATGCGATTGAGACCTTGATTAAACTTGTTGTGCCTCATGCAACGTTAATCACACCCAATATTCCAGAGGCTGAGAAAATTTCGGGCATGACGATTTCAAATATTGGTAATATGGAAATAGCGGCGAAGAAAATTCATGAGATGGGTTGTCAGGCTGTCCTCATCAAGGGAGGTCATGCAATCGGAGATGCAACAGATGTCCTCTATGATGGTCATGACTACCATCAATTGACAAGCCAACGAATCCAGACGAAAAATACGCATGGCACAGGTTGTACCTTATCCTCAGCCATTGCCAGTAATCTGGCCTTGTGCTATCCTATGGCTGAAGCGGTGCGACTGGCGAAAGATTACGTGACACAGGCAATTGCCCATGCACTCCCTTTTGGCCAAGGTAATGGCCCAACCCACCATTTTCATAATCTCGTTCAAAAAACGAAAGGAGAATAGACTTGATTGCTCAAAAACTTAGAAGGAGTGTTGCCAGTTTATGGGAAACGACCTATCAACACCCTTTTGTTCAGGAACTTGGTCAGGGCAGATTACCGCAGGAAAAGTTTAAATTCTACCTCCTGCAAGACTATCTCTATCTCCTTGATTATGCGCGTTTGATGGCTTATGCGGCAATCCATGCGGATGATGAATCAAGTATGCGCTATTTTACTAGAATACAGTCTGATATTTTAGACTCAGAACTTGAGACACACAGAAACTATATGGCTGAATTTGCCATCACAACAGAGATGGCAGGGCAAGTGCAACCTGCCCTGTTTAATCGGGCTTATGCAGCCAATATGCTAGCCACTGCCCAAAGTGGTCAACTTGCTAAAATCATCGCAACAGTGCTACCGTGCGCTTGGACTTATGCCGAATTTGCCCAACGCTTGGTCAAAGCCTATGACCATGTTCTACCCAATAATCCTTATCGGGTTTGGCTAGAAAAATACGCCTCTGCTGACTTTGCTCAGTCAGCAGAGTGGTTACTTGCAAAGTTAGAGGCTTTAATGCAAGATAAATCTGAGCAGGAGTATCAGGAAATTCAGGAGATTTTTAAATCCAGTTTAGAATTTGAGTATCTCTTTTGGGAGATGTCCTATGAGATGCAAACTGGTGTTGGCGCAACTGATGAGAATCAAGAGGGAGACAAACATGAAAAAGGGTAAATTTTTAAACCGCTTAGTTTTTTTGGCGATGATGGTCGCAGTCGGTGTCGTGATATCACCTTTACTCAGAGTGGAGGGCTTTGCGCCTATGCAACATTTGGTAAATGTGACGTGTGCGGTCTTTCTAGGGCCATGGTACTCACTAGCTTGTGCGGTAGCCATCGGGGTGATTCGGATGTTGTTGATGGGGATTCCCCCGCTTGCCTTAACTGGTGCTGTTTTTGGTGCCTTTCTATCTGGCATTTTCTATGCTAAAACGGGTAAAATCTGGGCAGCAGTTCTAGGTGAAATCATCGGAACTGGCCTAATTGGTTCAATAGTATCGTATCCTATCATGACGCTTTTATATGGCAAAAGTGACCTCACATGGTTGTTTTACGTGCCATCGTTTTGTATTGCCAGTACCATGGGAGGCACACTTGCAGGTGTCATGCTTTATGCCATGCAAAAAAATGGTGTTTTAGCTAAACTCACAAAAGGGTTGGGACGAAAAAATGATTAAAAAACCGCTCATTCACTATATCACGCACCCAATTGTCATGACGGATTGTGCGAACGCAATTTTGGCAATCGGTGGCAGTCCGATTATGGCAGAGCATCATGCCGAAGTTCAGGACATTACAGCCAAATCAGCAGCCTTAGTTGTTAATCTTGGGAATATTACCGATTATCGGATGCAGGCCATGCGCTTGTCAGCTCAAGTCGCCTTGGCAAAAGGCTTGCCGATCATTCTGGATTTAACTGGTCTTGGTGTGAGTGCCCTTCGGCGAACATTTGCGCATGACTTTATCACGACGTTTTCGCCACAGCTCGTTAAAGGTAATGTCTCTGAAATTTTAGCCTTGTTAGCGTTTACAACACAGGCAAATGGTGTGGATACTGGAGATAACCATTTGACGACAGAGCAGCTGATGAAGATGAGAAGTTTTTGTCAGGCGCATAGCTGTATCCTCCTTGTAACAGGGGAAATTGACGTAATTGTTGATTTAGGTCGTTTCATCTGTCTGAAAAATGGGTCAGAAAAATTGACACAAGTGACCGGAACAGGCTGTCTCTTGTCAGGTATGCTAGGCTATTTTCTAAGTCAATCTTCTGATTTAGAAACAGTAGATGCCGTGGTTAAAGCTGTGGGACTTCTGACGGTTGCCAGTGAAGTTGCTGAGCAAAAATCGACTGGTCTAGGTAGTTTTAAGGTGGTTTTATTTGACTATCTGAGCAGTCTGACACCTGATCAAATTCAGGGGAAATTATGGCGTTTTGAGAGTCAGGAAGCTCAGGCTATTGTTGACTTTAGAGAGGGAGAATAGCATGATTCAAAGTAACTTAAACTTATATTTAGTGACAGATCGTGGCGATTTAAGTGAGCAAGCCTTTTTGACGCAAATCGAGCAAGCGATTTTAGGTGGCGTCACTTGTGTGCAACTGCGTGAGAAAGAAACGACAAGTCGAAAGTTTTATGCCTTAGCTTTGAAAGTCAAAGCCGTAACGGACAAGTATCATATTCCATTTTTGATTAATGACCGTCTGGATATCGCTTTGGCAGTTGAGGCGAGTGGTGTTCATCTGGGACAGAGTGATTTGCCAGTCGCAGTCGCCAGACAGCTTTTGGGACCGAATAAAGTGATTGGTATTTCTGCTAAGACAGTGGATCAAGCATTGGCTGCTCAAGCAGGTGGTGCGGATTATTTAGGTGTTGGCGCTATGTTTCCAACCACAACAAAAGTCATCACGCAAGAGACAACACGGGAAACCTTGATGGCGATTACTGAGGCGGTTCAGCTACCTGTTGTCGCAATCGGAGGGATTTCAAGGGAGAACTGTCATCAGTTAGTCGGTACGGGAATTGTTGGTGTTGCTGTGGTTTCAGAGATTATGAAGTCTAGCCACCCGAGAAATGTAGCTGCTGAATTAAGTCAGATACCATTTTAAGGTATGAAAAAACACAGATTCCTCACAATCTGTGTTTTAATCTAGGAAAAATAAAGCGGTCAGAATAGTTAATTAGGGTGCCTTGAAACAGGAGCGCAAAGGCTGTACCGATGTTGACTGCGACAACTTGGTGATAAATGAGTCCTAAGATGATAATCAGGAGTGCTGGCACTGAGAAGTTGACCCACTGTGCGAGGTTTGCGTTGCCGTTAAAATACTGGAATCTGAGGATGTTTGTCATTTCGTCAATGGGGTGAAGAATTAAGTTTAGGCGTTGATAGATGGAGATGGCAATGCCAATCATCACGATACCAAGGATATCTAGTGCAATGATAGCTATTAGCGACAAGTTTGAAATCCCGAGACTTAGGAAAAATTGTTTAAAGAGACCGACAAACGGTGCGAAAAAGCTGATGAATATAATATTGCCGAAAATACTTGGCCAGTCAAACCGACGGATTAGGGCGATGTTAATCAGAATTTGGATGGCACCATAAAAGATGAGTACCCAAGAAATCGAGACATTAAAATCCATTGCGATGTTGGCAGCGGATGCGGTCCACATACTAGAGCCCATGTTGGCTGCGACTGTTAGGCCGTTGCCTGTCGCATTAATAAAGAGTGAGAGGGTGAAATAAAAAATCGTCTCTAAACTTGTCGGCTTTCTGAGCCCGTCTTGTGTTGTCATCATAAAGCTATTATACTATACTTGTATCATAAACCGATGATTTAGAATTCAGGAGGCATGAGCCGTGTTACCACACCAATATCTTAGTTTAGCTAAGGTGGTTGACGATTTAATTAACGTTTATCAAAGTGTCAATGATACAGAAACGGTTGCAGCAGTCCAAGCACAAACGATGACAAAAATTGATACGATTTTACCCGAAAAATTTGACGCTTTTCTAGCATTTTCAAATGCTATCTTAAATGAAAAACTAACCAAATTAAAGGCTCAGGCTTATTTTCAAGCGTATTTGAAACCATTAGTTAAACCTTTCAAAACACCTTCAAATAAAGCGGTAGAAAAGGCTTTTCGCAAGGTTAAAAAAATCCACCTCCCCAACTGGGCGAGTTTAGACCTACGAGAAAAGACCTATGTCGCATGGCACGATCCGAGTCAGGGACGAAAATTCATCCTATTTTACGATGAAAATGATAAGCTTCAAGGTACTTTCGGTGAATTTGGTAGCAAGCCTATCAAAGGCTTATGTGCCATTTGTCAAGAAATGACGACAGTCAGCCTATTTCTAGCAACGACTAAATCTGGCGGAGATGGGACTTATACGAAAAAAGGGAATTATATTTGCCTAGATTCAGACGATTGCAACCATCATCTCTATGATATTAGTACCTTATATGCCTTTTTAAAATGAGATGAAATAACTCTCAAGTCCGTTTTTATCAGATATTATGTTAAAATAAGACTATGAATGCTATTTTAGATATGATTTTTCCAAACATCAGTACACATTTTAGTACAATGATGTTCTTTACCAACCTCATTCTCTCCCTAATCATCATTTTTCGGGAAAGAAAAAGCACAGCATCGACTTGGTCTTGGCTGTTTGTCGTGAATTTATTGCCCATTTTTGGTTTCATTTTATATATTTTAATCGGTCGAGGCATTTCTAGCTTTCGGATTTTTGAGTTGAAGTCGCAACCGAGACATGGCTTTGAACGAGAAATTAAGCAGGCGAAAGCAGCTTATACGAAAGACCGTTTTTTAACTAAAATAACAGATAATTATGTCATTGGTCAACTCCTGCACATGTTATTTATTTCAGAAGAATCAATCGTCTCCATGAATACGGATGTACAGCTTTTTACTGATGGCAGAGAAAAATTTAATGCCCTGATTGCTGATATTGAAAAAGCCCAACATCATGTCCATGTCGAATACTATATTTTCCGAATGGATAACTTAGGCAAGGAGTTGCTACAAGCCCTCATCGTAGCGAGAAAGCGTGGCGTAGAAGTTCGGGTGCTGATTGATGCTTGGGGATCAAACGGCACGAAAATGCGGCATTTTAAAGCATTGACAGCTGTAGGTGGCGAAGTCGTTTATTTCTTCCCACTGATTTTGCCGATGATTAATCCGCGGACTAATTATCGCCTGCACCGTAAAATTGTCGTTATTGATGGCAAAATCGGCTATACTGGTGGCTTTAATGTCGGAGATGAATATGTCAGTATCACTAAAAAATTTGGTTACTGGCGTGATAACCATTTACGCATGACAGGCGATGTCGTCTATTCTTTGCAAAATCGTTTTATCATGGACTGGAATAGTCAGCATCAACACGAAATTATGGCATCAGTTCCCTATTTTCCTGAAACTGCTGCCTCGGGTCAGATCACTGCCCAGTTTGTGTCAAGTGGGCCAGACACCAAGCGTGAGCAGATCAAGATGGCCTATCTGAAGATGATTAATGGCGCTGAAGATGAAATCATCATTCAAACACCTTACTATATCCCAGATGATGCCATCCATGAGGCGCTCAAACTTGCCCTATTAAGTGGCGTCAAAGTTAAATTATTGATTCCAAACAAACCCGACCACCCCTTTGTTTATTGGGCGACCTATTATTATAGCGCAAGTCTTGTGCATTACGGTGCAGAAGTTTATACTTATGAAAATGGTTTTGTGCACGCGAAAACGATTATTATTGACGGCAACTTTGCCTCTGTAGGATCTGCTAACTTTGACTATCGTAGCTTTAGCCTAGATTTTGAAGGCAATATGATCATCTACGACCGTGACTTTTCACAACGACTCAGAAATGATTTCTTCGATGATTTGAAAGTGAGTCAACGACTGACTTTAGAACGCTATGAACAACGCTCACTTTTCATTAGATTTAAAGAAGGCATTGCCAGACTCATCGGGCCAATGCTATAAAAACCGAACATTAAAGCAAAATATTTCTCAAAAGACACAAAGACTTTGAAAGACAGATTCAAAGTGTTTTATAATGGGTAATGGAAGTTGTGACGAGCAGAGAAATATATTCGGGCGTGTCAAAAAGTCTTCGTGTCTTGATGATACCCCGAGTACCTTCTGTCACAATAGCGAAGTTTAGCAGATAATCTGCTAAACTTGGTCGGTATCTGCAAATAAACTATTGAATTGATGAAAAATCAAGGCAGTAGACTACTATTTGGAGACTATACTATGAACAATTTACCTGTTTTCGACTATGAAGACATCCAACTTATCCCTAACAAATGTATCATCAACAGCCGAAGCGAAGCTGATACATCAGTCCAACTAGGGCAGCACACTTTTAAAATCCCAGTCGTTCCGGCTAATATGCAGACGATTATCGATGAAGATGTCGCTGAATATCTGGCAAAAAATGGCTATTTCTATGTCATGCACCGTTTTGATGAAGCAGCCCGCATTCCTTTCGTGAAAAAAATGCAGGCACAAGACTTGATTGCCTCGATTTCAGTCGGGGTTAAAGACTATGAATATGCCTTTATTGATGCCTTAAAAGCTGAAAATGCCGTGCCAGAATTTATCACAATCGACATCGCACACGGACATTCAGACAGTGTCATTCGCATGATTCGCCATATCAAAGCAGTGATTCCAGAAACCTTTGTCATTGCAGGCAATGTCGGCACACCTGAAGCCGTTCGTGAGCTTGAAAATGCTGGAGCAGATGCCACAAAGGTTGGCATTGGACCGGGGAAAGTATGCATTACCAAAGTTAAAACTGGTTTTGGGACAGGCGGATGGCAACTAGCAGCCCTACGTTGGTGTGCTAAAGCTGCGCGTAAACCGATTATCGCGGACGGTGGCATTCGGACTCACGGTGACATCGCCAAATCAATTCGTTTTGGCGCAAGTCTTGTCATGATTGGCTCATTATTTGCCGGCCACGAAGAAAGTCCGGGGCAAACCATCACCAAAGATGGTGAACTCTACAAAGAATATTTTGGTTCAGCCTCTGAGTACCAAAAAGGTGAAAAGAAAAATGTCGAAGGCAAGAAAATCCTCGTGCCACATAAAGGTGCCCTTCAAGATACTTTGACTGAGATGCAGCAAGACCTACAAAGCTCGATTTCTTATGCCGGCGGTCGTGATCTCGAAAGCTTGACGAAAGTCGATTATGTCATCGTTAAAAATTCTATTTGGAATGGGGATAGTATTTAAAAATAAAAAAGTATTCTGATTTTTCCAGGATGCTTTTTTATTGTTATTTTGTTTTATAAGTGTAGCTTTAGATATCCAGAAATAACTGAATTTTCCGTATGTGTCACTAATAAAGTGTTTTGTTAAATATAATAAATAGGAAAACATAAAATTGAACGACAAATTATATGAAACTAACGGCACGGTCGTTTCGTGATTTTAATTTTTCTGAAAAATACGCAAAAATCAGTGATTTAAATTTTTAATTAGTATATTTTGCAAGTTATTTTCATAAAAATATTCAAAAAAAGGACAATATTACTGAGTGTATTGTTCGAATATTCAAATAATAACTATTCTTAGATGCTATTCCTTTGGAAAATTTGATATTTTTTTAAAATATTCGGAAAAATACATTTTAAATTGAATTTATGAAACGGCCGTGAACTAACGGACCATTCACTTGTTAAATAACGAAAAAAGTGTTATAATGAATTTGATTTTTCCATATATTAAGTATCTTTTCTTGTGATAGATAAGAGGCTCATAAAACAAAATATGTGATAGGGAGTTAAAAAAGTGAAGGTTAGGAAAATAGGAAATTATAAAAAATACGACAGACTGACGCGAAAGATTAAAAAACTTCTGCCTAGTTATCGAGAAATGTCTGATGAAGTACTTCAAATGCAGACTGAAATTTTCAAGAAACGCCTTGAAAACGGAGAGGAGTTAGAAAAACTCCTACCAGAAGCTTATTGTGTTGTGATTGAAGCAGATAGACGCGTGCTAGGCCTAGAACCCTATGATGTTCAGATTTTAGGTGCAGTGATGCTCTTTTTTGGCAATGTTGCCGAAATGAAAACGGGAGAGGGCAAGACTTTAACAGCAACCATGCCCATGTATCTTAGAGGGCTGGCAGGGGAGGGCAACTTCCTTGTGACGGCAAATGAATACTTGGCTTGTCGTGATGCAGCGGAAGTGGGTAAGGTCTATCGCTGGTTGGGGCTATCAGTAGCGGTAGGTGTCAAGAAAAATGAATACGATCAGGAGATAGATAAGGAAACTGTTTATCGTTCCAACATCGTCTATACGACACATAGTTCGCTTGGTTTCGATTATCTTTTCGATAATTTAGCCGTAGAAAAAGAGAAGCAATATCTGCAAGGCTTTAACTTCGTTATCATTGACGAGTTGGATTCAATTCTTTTGGATGTGGCAACGACGCCTTTGATTGTTTCAGGGGCACCCATGACACAGTCTAATCTCTACAAAATGGTTGATACCTTTATCAAAAGTTTAATTTTTGAAGAGGATTATGATATCAGTGAAGAGACCAGAAGTATTTGGTTTTTAGAAGCAGGCATAACACGTGCAGAGCAGTATTTTGATGTCAATAGCCTGCTCAGTGAAGCGCATAAAGATCTTTACAGACATTTGATGTTGAGCTTAAGAGCTAACTATATTTTAAAAAGCAACAAAGATTATATTATAGAAGAAGACAAAATCATTCTCCTAGATGAGACAACTGGCAGAAAACTTCAAGGCAATAAGTTGCAAGGTGGTCAGCATCAAGCTATCGAAGCTAAAGAAAAAGTTAAAATTACAAACGAAACCAAATCAATGGGCTCTATCACCTATCAAAATCTTTTTAGGAAATTTAAGTTACTCTCAGGCATGACTGGGACTGCTATAACAGATGCACAAGAATTAAAAGATACGTATGGTATTGAGGTCATTTCTCTTCCAACGCATCGACCACTTATCAGAGTGGATCATAAGGAGCAAGTGTATACAACTGAAAAAACGAAACTCCTTGAAACATTAGCATTAGTTGAACGTGCAGTAGAAATCGAGCGACCGGTGTTAATCGCAACGGGTTCTGTCTCTAAGTCACTTCTCTACTCAATGCTGTTATTAAGAAAGCGCTTGCCCCATAGTGTCTTAAATGCTTCGACAACATCTACTGAGCAACAGGTCATTGCAGAGGCTGGAAAAAGAGGGGCAATAACTGTTGCGACAGCTTTAGCTGGACGTGGTACAGATATCAAATTAGATGATTTTAGTCAAAAGAATGGTGGTTTACTCGTAATCGGCACAGAAAACATGTCAAGTGAACGGGTTGATAACCAAATCAGAGGACGGGCTGGACGACAAGGAGAGCCGGGCGAAAGTTACTTTTTTGCCTCTTTAGAAGATAGGTTAGTGATAGAAAATGCACCGAGATGGGCGAAAAAAAATCAAGGCAGTGTTAAGCAGAAAACGAAACACACCCATGATGAGTCGGTAAATGGCGAATTAGGAAAAAGGAAATATCTAAGATTAGTTCAAAAATCTCAAAAAAATAAAAAGAATTCAGATGTTGAAATACGCAGAAGCACCTTGGATTATGATGATATCATGAGTTTAATTCGAGAACGTTTTTATGCGACAAGAAACAGGGTGCTAGAAGCAGAAACAGATTATTTTGATGACATTATTGAGAAAAGCTTTAAGCAAATGATAAGTCTTTTTGTTACTCGAAAACAAAATCTGAACCAACACCGTATTTCAGAATTTATCTTGAATAATATAGACTTTTCTTATGATAGAGGAGAGCTAGAAAACAAACAGTCCTCCAATCGAAAAGTAGTTGGTGACTTACTTGCTGATAAAATTTCTCAATGTGTCAAAAGGTTAGAAAACCAGCTATCTGATCCAATTCAGCTGGACTATTATAAGCGCGTGATTATTTTAAAATCAGTGGATACTATCTGGATAGATTTGTCGGATGGTCTTAATCAGCTAAAATCAGTTGTACAGAATAGGAATTGGGGGCAACATCAGCCACTCTATGAATTTCAAAAAGAGGCCAATAGGTATTTTACAGAAAGTATTGATAGACTTTGGTTAGAGATAACACGGAATTTATTGTTATCAGAAGTGTTTGTAAATCCGGATGGTTCAGCAGATATTGAATTTCCTTGATTTCGGCGTGATGGGCTACGCTGATCAATCAAACCAGTTTTTCTGACCCTCTGATGACCTAAAACGAGTCGACTTGTCAGGTTTTGACAGTCATTCACTTCGATAGCCTATACAGAAGGATAATAGAACATAAAATGAAAGAAAATTATAACGTTATTAAAAGGTGTCTATGGACGGTTTTAATTGTCATGGTTGTACAAATTGGCGGAAAATTTCAGCTCCCCTCGACTACTTCAATCAGCGAAAACGCTTTAGGGGTTATGAAGATTTTTGCCAGTATTTCTGCCGGTAACGGTACAAAATTAGCACTTTTCTCACTAGGACTTGGTCCTTATATGACGATGCTTATTCTTTGGAATACGATTTCAATGCTGGATATTGATGTTATCAATAGTCTATCTGAAAAACAAGTTGGTATCATCCAAAGGCTAGTAACGCTCGTGTTCAGTGTCTTTCAAGGCTTCATTGCTGTTTTGCATTTTGAAGAGGGGATTTTTTATGGCGACTTTCCCAAGTTCTCAAGAAATGAGGTGAACTTAGCTTTTGTTCTGATTCTTGTGTCAGGTGCTATGATTGTGACTTTTCTTGCAGAAATGAATAAGAAAATGGGCGTGGGAAAACAGATGGTTCTCATTTTACCGGGGTTGTTGACTAATATCCCGACCATGTTAGTTTCTGGGCAGGTGGGAGCAGGGCGTGAGTTATTTACAAATTCTCGTGTGCTCATCATGCTTGTCATCTTGACAGTCATATTCATCTATCTCTTGGTATTTCTCTACAAAGGAGAATATAGAATCAAAGTTCAACGAACGGCGATGGATGTTATTTTTGAAAACTCGTATATCCCGATAAAAGTCTTATCAGCAGGTGCTCTCCCGTTTATGTTCGGGATTACGCTATTTTCTCTCCCCATGCTTTTGGTGCAAGTTCCTATCTTCCAAAGGACGACTTTCATCTATATCGTAATTGATATGTTTTCCTATACGACACTGCCCGGTGTTCTCATCTATGGTTTGATTCTTTGCCTACTGGGCTATGGTTTCAGTTACGTCAATGTCAGAGCCCACGATATCGCAAAATCTTTAAGAAATTCGGGAGATTATATCTTAGAGGTGATACCGGGTGAAGAAACAGAAAAATACATCAAGAAAAAACTGAATGGGATGATTGTTGTGAACAATGTGTTCATGCTACTCATATCAATCATTCCAATGTTGATTGGCTTAAAAATTCCCGGTGTGACCAATTTAGCGTTTTATTTTGCTAGTATTTACATGGTTGTGACTATGCTAGTCGCCTTACACGAAGAAGTGAAATTTATGCTTGCTAAAAGTCATTACAAAGTATTTTGAAGTTCTGATAGAAAATGGAGATATCCTTGTTATATTTAATATCAAATTGGCATGAAAAGAGTGTCTTAGAAGAAGATAAAATCTATACTTTATCAAATTTCTTTTCTGAAGAAGCTTTTGATAATCAAGTCGTGTTACTAAACTATATCCCTTTTTTACGTTATAAATTAAATGAGAGTGGCAGTGGTTTGACATCTGTCATTAGTGTATTTGATATTTGTCAAAACATTAAAACGACGGTTGGTTTTCCTCTAGGAGTTGAAGATTTAGCTATTCCTAAGGAGATTGATAAAATTTATTTGTCAGACAGAACACTCTTAGTGAAGGATGATAAAGTTATTGGCAGAGTGTCTTATAATGACTATGGCTTTATTTCTAGCGTTAGACATCTAAAAGATAATGGCGCATTCACTGAAGATATTTATGACGATAGAGGCTTTGTTTCTGCGAGATACCACGGTGAAGAGAAGGAAGATGAAGAAGAAGGTGTCTATGAAGATGTCTATACAATAGAGTATTTTAATGAATTAGGTGACCACACGCTAACGCTGATTGGGGGCAAGGTTTTTGTAGGAAGAGCGCATCACCCTTATCTGAAAAAAAGACAATACGGCTCACTAGATGAAGCTATAAATGATGTCGTGAAGCAGCTGATAGGCGAAGCAGCGGCTGCAAATCCAGCATCACGACTATCCATTATCACGACAACTGACCCAGAAGTACGCCAAAAAACAAAAGAGTTATCTCATGCTGGGCAAATCATTCGGATTATGACTGATGACTCAGTTGCAGATATGGGAGAAGAAGCAAGGCTAGTGACTGATACGAAAGTCCATGGCACTTTGGCTGATGATCAGAGTGGGATTAGCTATATGCCTATCTTTCTCCCTAAGCTTAATCTAGGTGCCAGTGATTCGGTGCCGCTAAAGACGATTTACTTGAAACTGCCATCCTTTAAGGCAGAGGAAAAAATCATGCGTTCAATTCTGGAAAAAGTCATCAAAGATGAGACACTCTCTCTGATTTGTGAGATGGATAGCCATGAGAGTATAAGTCAGGCGACAAATCTGCAAACAAGGCTAATCGAACAGCATTTTGAAATTGAGACGCATTCTGATACCTATGAAGCTGTTGAAACCTACATCATGGCTAAGAGAGAGGACAAACTCTTTAAGCAACAGTCTGATGCGGTGAAAGAAATTCAAAAATCAGACGCATGGGCCAACTATGTCGGCGCTGTTGATGCGAATAGCAGAATAAGCTATCTCTCACAACTTAATTTGTACGAGGTTGAGGAGATATTTGGTAAAGCTAGACTTTATATAGACTTCGAAGCACAGTATCATATGTTACGTCATACCAAGGCTGTGAGTGCGGGTGTACCAATCATCTCGACACATACCAGTGATTTTATCATTGAGGGGAAAAATGGCGTTGTTCTGACGACTGACGAAAAAGAAAAGGAAGTAAATGAAGCAATTGACTACTTTATTTACCATTTGAAAAATTGGAATCAAGCTTTGGTTTGTGCGATAGATATTATTGAAGCCTATGAACCAGACCGTATGATGGAGAAATGGCAGGAGGTAATCAGATAGTATGGCGAAAAAAAAGAGAAAAAATACGATTATTCAAATTGGCGGCAAAGCCTTGGATTTACCGCAGGATGTATTAGCTAAATTTAACTATGTCAAGCTACAGGGAAATTATGACTTTATCGCAGATAATGAACAGCTAGCGATTTTTACAGGAGGGGTATTTAATCCGAAACAAAACCGCAATCTCTATGTTCTAGGTCGAGATGCAGTCCTTCTGCAAAGATTTCCAAGGCTACTGGAGCAACTACCAGCTTACCAAGTGTTTTTTGATACTGATGCTCAGATTGATGCTGGTCAAAGAACGGTTCTGGACAAGAGATTTGCGATTCCTGTTGCGTTAGAAGATGCGACTAGTCTGCGACAGATAGCGGATAGATTTTTGGATTATACGATTTCAACGAATGGCTACAAATTAAATACCAAGTTCTTACAAGTCAGAGAAAGCTTCAAAGGGACTTCTGTCAAGAAAGGGAATTTTTCTTTGGAAATGTCGGGAGATTTTGGACAGGAGATGCAGCAAATTCTTTCTTGGAAAAGTGATTTTAAACCGATAGCTGCTAAGACTTCTCTTGTCTTTTATCCTGAAATCATGGTTAGCTCAGGTGATATTGAACTTGAGATTAAAATCTTCTTACACGATCCCTATACAGAGACAATCACGGCTATATTTCGGGGCTCTCCCCAAGTGTTTAGAAGTCAAGAAAAAGTGATTTATAACCATTTAAACACCTCACAAGCTGTTGGTATTGCTCTCTATGCCAAAGGTGGAGAAGGGAAGATTGAGATTGGACAAGTTCATTTTAGAGAACATCTTTCAGATAATAGTATCCTAATCCCCGGCGGCAAGCAGTTGATTGACACGACAGTTCGACATGAAGAAATTCTTTACTATTTCCACCCGGGAGATTTAAAGCCTCCTTTATCAGTTCTATTTAGCACACATAGAATAAAGGAGGGATTTGATGGTAGAGGTATGATGGGAAAAAAAGAGTCACCTTTTCTTCTGATTTCAGATCCTCGACTGTTAGGCGGTAATTTATATCTTGGCAGTAATGTACTAGAGGAAAAAGTAGTAGCGCTCATTAAAGATAAGTTAGCATGGTTAGGCTTTACCAACAAAGAGCTAATTTTATCAGGTATTTCGATGGGGGCGTTTGCCTCCCTCTATTATGCAGCTGACTTAAAGCCTGCCGCTGTCATTTTAGGGAAATTACTAACAAGTCTTGGTAGTAGTGCTATGGCTGAACCGATAAGGGGGCATGATGAGTTTGGAACATCGGCTGATATGCTTCTACATTTCGGAGATAAATCAGGCAATAGCATTGCGGAGCAGGCGAAACAATTAGATAGAAAATTTTGGGATAAATTTGAGGATGCCGATTTTAATGCTACGATTTTTGCTATCTGCTATATGAAGAATGATGAATATAATGATAATGTCTTTTCGAGACTTGTAGAAAGTTTAAGAACGCATTCTCCGAAGGCAAGCATTATATATAAAGGTTATGTCGGTCGGCATAATGACAATACTGGTGGGACAGTAACGTGGGTGGATAAGCAATATAGAAATATACTATCTAAACAATTTGGTCGAAAAATAGTCTATAAACCTTATAATGGATGACTTCAAAACTGAGTTTGCTTTGAATCGTATCTTGATTACGATTTTAAGGTAAGTATCTCAATAGCTTAACAAGGAGAGATTTTGCGTAATATTTCAATCATAAAATGGGGGAGTAACAGATACAATGACAGCTACTGGTATGGTTCAGTGCTCAGTATAGATGATGTGCGTGCACATTTTTCATCTCCCTTGATGCCTATTGGAGGTAGTATAAAAACTTGGCACTCATTTAACGCTTATTCACGGAGTCGTGCCTCCCCCATGTTGCCACTCTTGGTCAGAAATAACTCTTACAGTGTGTCACTATTTCTTGAAGAAAATGATGCGAATCATTTTCAAGTCACTGTAGCATTTTATGATAAATTCAAACATGAAATTGGAACGGAATACTTTGATGATTTGCGTTTCAGCTTCACTTATCCACCGGATGCTGTCAACTATGAGATTAATCTGATTAATAAAAAACATGACAGTCTCATATTTTATTTTATGCTCATCACGGAGGTTTCACGTGACGAAGAAAGCAGATATGAGATGTCACGAAATCAAGCCTTTTCTGTTTTGAAATCAAAACAGAAAAGGTCGTCTCAGACAGAAGATGCTTTAGAAATCGCGATTCATTACCTCGTCAGAGAAACTTCGATTTTATCGCTGTCAGATGCTTATCCAGATACTTTGCAATTTTTTGTGACGAAAGAAGAGAAAAGCTTTCTAGAGGTTTCGGTTGCGCTTATCCAGATGATAAAAAAAACAGACGGGGGAATTTCACTAGTGCAAGGGATCAATTTTGCGCAACTTCCTAACTTTTATCATCTTTTGCCTAGTATTTTGAGGACTTTATTGCCCGATAATCAGTTGACAACGACCCTAGTAAGGGATGATGAAGTGCAAAGTGAAAGAGAGGTGCGGAAATATGTTTCAGTCATCAGTCAAATGTTAA
Organism: Pseudolactococcus yaeyamensis; assembly: GCF_054658615.1. Lineage (NCBI taxonomy): Bacteria > Bacillati > Bacillota > Bacilli > Lactobacillales > Streptococcaceae > Pseudolactococcus > Pseudolactococcus yaeyamensis. The sequence continues at coordinate 8,469 of NZ_BAAGGP010000019.1, read as the reverse complement.
ACAGAGAAACAACGAAAATATAAGATAAGAATAAGAGGGAAATATGAAAATTAAAAATTGTTTTTTACTGTCAGCAATGCTTCTTTTAGGTATCACAGGTATCGCCACTCGTGTTGAAGCAAAAATTGTGTCGACTTCAAGTGTTCCAGTGATTGAGCAATATGATTCAGGTGGTTCATTTTATAGCGGAGTCATGACCATTAATGAGTACGGTCAAATCATTTATAATTCAGATACGATTGATGAGAAATATCAGAAATTAATCATTGATGCTGCTGACTCATGGAACAAAGCGCTAGATAGAAAAGTTTTTGTGACTTACAAAGAAATTGGCGCAAAGGCAGATATTGGCGATAGAGCCGTGGATAAGATTGATTTGGAAATTGTTGCGGGGAATGCTAATGTAGTAGGTTTTGAGCCCGGGGCTGTTGCTTGGCGAGGGTTTGGTGAATTTAAGGAAATTTTGACATTTGATCGTATGTATCTAGACGATGCGTGTCTAGTTGAGGGGAGTTCCGCCTATGCTTCAGCGGTATCTGGTATTCGACACGAAATGGGACACGCGCTTGGCTTAGGACATGATTATGGTGTGGTCATGTTTTCAAATGATGACCCCAATAGTAGAGATGCTTATAATGCTTGTATGGCGGAGCTTAATCAGGGAATCTTACCAACTATCCCCGATTTTAACATTCTTGCTGTCAAAAATATCTTAAATAACTTATCTAGTATTTACTACAATTCTGGCTATGCCAATATTCCTTCGAAAGTGATTGCAAGTGCCAGACTTGGCGAAGCCAATAATGCCGTCATCGGTGCTACTTTCTTCACCAAGACAGTAGGTTTTGATAGAACAGCAACCGCCCCTATACAAGCGATTAATTTGTCAACCAATCAATCTGTTGCCGCCCATACTCTAACCGCTGCTAATACTTTTGATTCAACGACTCAAGTGACAACCTTAAACGGCACTGAGTATTATGTGGTTACCAATGCTGCTAAGACTAGTCATTATGCCATTAAAGTATCCGATACAGCACCGGGCACTGAATTTGATTTTAAAGGAAACTATCTGAACTCGAAAACTGTCGTTTCTACGACAGCGATTATTAATAGAAATTATGATGCCTATAAAGTTAATGATAATGGCTTATTTCCTACGAAAATTTCGACTACCACGACACAGCGTCTAAATGTTGTGGGTCAATCAGTACCTGTAAAGTCGGTTTATACCTCAACGAAAGGAAATGATTACTATCTGGTTGAGATTAATGGTGATGGTTACATCATCAATGCCGTGGCCTTCTTTTTAACAGGCGATGCTGGAAGCAATCCAGTTGTCAAGATAGATTTTACAGATAATTTTTTAAATAGTAAAAAAGATGTTGCAACAACTGCCATAATCAATAAGTGTACACAATTGATGAAAAGTTGGTAGATGCAAACGGCAAATCGACGGCAGTTTTTATTTCAACAACATCATCAATGAATTTAATCGGTCAACCTGTTGAGATTATTGCCGTTTATACGTCAACAAAAGGTAATAACTATTATCGCATCGTTGTTGAGGAGAGAGAATACCTCGTCAATGCCGCAGCCTTCTTTTTAACAGGGGATGCTGGGAACAATCCAGTTGTCGAGATAGGTTTTGCAGGTAATTTTTTGAGTAGTAAAAAAGATGTTGCAACAACTGCCATAATCAATAAGTCCTATGATATGTACACAATTGATGAAAAGTTGGTAGATGCAAACGGAAAAACGAAAGCAGCTTTTATTTCAACGACATCATCAATGGATTTAATTGGTCAAACAGTTGATGTCATTGCCGTTTATACCTCAACAACAGGTTATAACTATTACCGCATCGCTGTCAATGGTAAAGAATACATCATCAGCGCCGCCGCTTTTGAGCAAACAATCAATTAGGCTACCTTTAGAAACGGTTTTGGCTGGATTTAGAGCTGGCTTAAAGTCTCAAATAAATCTGAAAGAAAGGCTTTATGTTGTCGGGAGTTCCCGCTGATATAAACATAAGAAGGAATAGAAAAGTGAATTTTTTCATCAACAAAGCAATGGGCGTGGGCAATTCAGGTGTTGAGCATGCTCAGTTTTATCGGGCTAAATTATTTGATAGTGTCAACATCCCCTACCGATATATTTTCACAGCACTTGTCAAGGAGCTCTCAGAAGCGATGGCACAATGGCAACTTAGACCAGAACAAGTCATCAATATTTGGGAATTTTTCACCTTTGGAGAAGGTGTTGCCAAAACAGGAATGGCCAAAAAAAATGACCGTGTCGATAAAATCATCAAGGATAAAACAAATACCTATCGGATTGTTGAAACCCTGACATCGACTGGTCTACTGATTCGAGAACATATTGAGAAATCGCCTAATCCTAAAACCAAAAGTCTGCTTGTTGCGAAGTATAAGACTGAGATTTTTGATGCGGAAACAGGCAAACGTAAAATCATGTTTAATGACTATACGCATCCTAAGCGGGGAAGATTTCTTGAGAATATTCACGTCTATGATTTTGAAGGAGAAGACTTATTTTTCAGAAATGAAGTGCTTTTTCAACGCTATTTCTTTGAATGTTTAGATCGGATTTTTGCTGAAAAAAATACTTTTATCATCGATAGAGGTGAAGAGTCAGAAGTCGCCTTGTTTGGGCATCGATTTTTAGACTGTCACCTTGTGGAAATTATTCATGCGGATCATTTGGCGGATCGAGTAGAGGCGACAGCACCGGCATGGAATAATCACTATGAATATCTCTTGACACACATGTCTGAAGTTGACAGAGTGATTGTGGCAACTGAGTTACAACGTGAAGACTTTCTAATAGATTTTCCGGATATACCTGAAAAAATTGTAACCATTCCAGTAGGGGGGATTGATGATAAACAAGAGCAAGTCATTGATATGTCAGACTTTAAAAAAGCACCGACGAGATTTATGACAGCTTCACGTTTGGCGAGTGAAAAACATATTGATTTGATGATTCAAGCCTTCGCTACGCTTCACGAAGATTATCCTGAGATAATCTTTGATATCTATGGTCAAGGAGGAGAAGATGGCAAATTACGGGAAAAGATTACGGAGTTAGAGGCAGGCGACTATATCCAGCTTAAAGGTCATTCCAATAACTTAGAAGCAGTCTACAAAACATATGATGTCTTTGTTTCGGCTTCTTATTCTGAAGGATTTGGCTTAACCTATATCGAAGCGCTAAATGCTGGTCTTCCTATCGTCACCTTTAAGGCGCGGTTTGGTGCGATGGAATTGGTTAAAGATGGTGTAAATGGCTACATTAAAGACTTTGTTAGAGACGATGAAAAATTCAATACCGTTCAACTTGTTTCAGGCATGCTTCAGCTATTAGAGAGTGATTATCCTAAATTGAAGGCGGCTACTATCGCATCAGTTGAACAGTTTCAAGATCATATCATTGCTGAGAAATGGAGAAAAATGTTAGATGAATTATGAATTATTAACAATGATAGGCATAGGAACAGAGGCTTGGAAAGGCGCAAAACAAAGGATTAATGAAAAAGGAGGGCAAGTTTTGACTATTTTTCCGAGTCAAGACTTCGCCAAAACCATAAAAGATGAGGGAGTTGAAGGGATTAATGTCTTTGATCATGTTATCAAACGCACTTATGACTTGACACGATTCATGTTTTTCAATCAAGCGCCTGTGCCTGCACGTTCTGAAATTTTTATGAATACAGATTTTTCAATCTCAATCATCCATGAAGGGGATGAAATCGCAGTCATGGAACGCTTTCCAAATACTAGACGCTATGTTAAGAATATTCAATATCTGCATAGTAATGGTGAGAAAGACTTTGTCGAAGAATATACGATTGACGGGCAATTGTTCAGCGAAATTTTCTATTTCAATAATAAACCACAAGAAATTCATTTCTATAATGAAAAACGTATCCCTGTTATCAGTTACTATTTTTATGAAGAACAGTTGCTATATCTGACCTTAAATGATGAAACGACAGGTGAGCTAATCACAGAATACACTTCTTTAGACCAGTTCATCTCAGAGCAAGTTTCAAAGCTAGTGACACCAGAAGATACGGTGACTGTCTCTTACATGGGCATGGAAATGACAGCATTAGCCAAAACAAAATCTCACAATATTCTGCACCTCATCCAATCACCATTTGACGAAAAAGGTGAGGTGAGAGGGACTTTGTTACATATTTTAAATGATACTGTGTCTTATATACATGAGGTTGAGATGTCTCTTGAAGATAAGCAAGCCCTAATCGAAAAAGGTATTGCTGTTAGCAAAGTGACAGTTGTTGAAAACTAATGTGTGTTTAAAGGAGGAAGTCATATGTCTGATAAACAAACGCAATTGGATGTCTTAATTGAAGAAATGTTTGAAAATGAAAGTGCTAAAGTGACTGATGTTGAAAAAAAGGAATTTGGACACGGCAAAGTCATCATAATCGTGATTGCTGTGATGATGTCGGTCGTTGTCCTGCTCTCTTTTCTGTATAAAATTTTATAAAAGAAAAGCCTGCAAATGCATAGCAGGCAATCAAGACTAAATAAAAGACTCTAAAATGAGGTTGGGACAAAAGTCCTCTAAAAAGTAGGCTATGAACGATTTCCGTGTTAATCGAAAACGTTCATAGCTTATTTTTGTGTGAATTTGGTATTCTTTTGACAAAACAATACGAAATTAGCAAGAAAAGTGCTTATTTTGTGTGAATTTGGTATTCTTTTGTCAAAACAATACGAAATTAGCAAGAAAAGCGCTGCTACCATTGAAAAAATCAAGAACCTGTGAAAAGTCGAAAATTAGTATCATTTAGTCTATTCATTTTTGAAGACTTTTGTCCCAGCCTCATTTTTTTTGAAACAAAGCGCATTTTGTCGTTTTAACCACAATAAGAGCAAGTCTTTTTTTATCACTCAAAGTCATCGCCTATTTTAAATTAATAAAAAAACACAGTATTTAGTTGTTTTTGTTATTTTATTTAAATATATTTCGACTATAATAGTTATTTTATTTGAAATTGGCGACTAAAAATGTTATAATAAAGGCGTTAGGCGTTAGGCGTTAGGCGTTAGGCGTTAGGCGTTAGGTTATTTTGTTCAAATTTTACTACAAAAAAATTGCAATATGAAAACGCTATATATAAAAATATTTATTTTAAAGAAGGTATAAATTAATATGTTATTAAAAATCATAATAGTGGGAGTGGTAGAAGTTTGGTCACCAACCTTAGAACTTCTGGCGCAATCACTTGACTCAAGAGCACCCCCTTTATAGGATAGTTGAAAATCGCTAATTATTCATAAATGTAAAGGAAAATTTTGAATTTGAACAAAAAGAATAAGAAAAAACTGATAACTTCAGAACCTAAAGTTCGTTATCGGATGTATAAAAGTAAAAAACGTTGGTTGTATGCGGCGATGTCTACAGTCAGCGTGATTGGTGGCGGTGGTGCCATCGCAGGCATGGCGACAGTAGCTGAAAATGAAACCGTTTCAGCAAACGAAACCAGTGCGACCATTCCAGCCACTCGAGCGCTCGCATCGCCAAGGATTGGGTCGCTTAATCCTGTTGGAATTGACCCAGACAGTAAACGGACTGACTTTGAAGATGCTATCTATCATCCAGATAACAATAACTCAGCGACATCTGTTACCGTCAAAATACCAGATGAAGTGACAAATGACGCGACACTGAAAGCGGATGCCATTGCCAATAACACGATTGCCAGACCTAAAACTCAAGCTGAGTTCTTAAATGCTTGGAAAGATGGCAATGTCACGTATATTGAGGTTGAGGCGGATATCCCAACCGCATCGATAAAATCGGCTGCGCGTCCAAATGGTGCAGCTCCCCTTGTCGTTCAAGGGAGTGGTTATACAGTTGATTTAGGTGGTACGAACTTGAAATTAGATGCCATCACATCAGAAACTAGTGTTACCTTCAATAACATCAACTTTAAAGAAGATATTGAGGGAACTGCTACAATGGATACCTCATCCTTCCTTGCGACATCTGGTGGCACTGGCACGAAGTTGACGGTCAATATACATGATGTGAGTTTGTCAAGAAGTAACGCTTCTTCGGCAACTAAAGGCCCAATCCACGGTGTCTATGGAACTGGTGCTAGAGTTGTCTTTTCTGGTAATAATACCTTTGACATGGCAGGTGGGATTGTCAGAAGTGTTGGGAGTGTTGAAATTGCCAATAACGCCAGTGTCACGCTCAAACGAAATGCGACCGATGTCTTCACATCAGCGTTTCGATTTGCAGCCTTACCATCAGGCAGTGTCAGCAAATTTAGTGGCCTACGGATGGGGAATGGCAGCACTTTAGATATAGAACAGTTTAGTACTAGTGGCAAAGCACCAGAGGCTTCGTCAGTAGATGGTAATTATAATGAAGTAACGACAGGTGATGATGTTACTTGGCGACAAAATAATTTTGGCTATTTCATTCAAAGTACTCAAAATACTGGGAATTGGACTTTTGGTCAAAAGAATATCATCTCTATCCTCAAAATACTCAATGGTAACTCTTTAACGCTTGCCTATAGTAAGTCCGTTGTCTTTAATGCAGGCACGACTTTAAATTTCAAGCAGATGTTGGCGAATTCCTACTCTCCCATTCAAACTACGGGAGGTACGGTTAGATTTATTTCGCCAAAGAGTCTGTCCTTTGAGATTTTAGCACCTAATGGCAATAGTAAAGAGGGTAAAGTCTTTTATACTGTTGATAGTATGGGTGGAAAATTATTCTTCACAAATTCCACTATCCAAGGTTGGACAGGTGCTAAAACTTCATCTAGTTCAGCAAGTTTTACCAATACTTTTAAAACATTAGAAGTAAGAGAAAATGGTAGTAGGATTGATGGTTCTAATAGAACAGATGCCAACGTCTTTGGCAACACAACACGTGAATTTAGGATAGACGGTACAGGTGTTGGTGAAGTCAAGATTAACTATATTGACCAAAATGGTAACACAGTAGGGACAACAGATTATCCGTTGACTGATGGCACAAACTTCGTCGGTCAGAGTTTCAAGCTTGCGACCAAAGAATTTGCCATTGACAAGATGCCAGCAGGTTATAAATGGGCGATTGATGAGCAAGTTTATGCAGGGGCAAAAACTGGTGATGACGGACAACCGGATGGCGATAGTACCAATACTGCCGATAATGGTGATAAGTTCGGTCAAGCAAACTATGCGATTGTGCCGACGAAAGGTGAGACATATACCTATAACATCTATGTGCATGGTGAAGCGAATCCAAATATCAGTTATACTTATGTTGATGCTTTGACTGGGTTGCCAGTTGCAACGGATAAAACGACTGTTGGTAGTGAGGCGGTGAGAACGACTAACGTGCCAGCTCATATTGGGAATACGATTGATTGGACGAGTGATTTTTATAAACTCACAAATGTCCCAACGGGCTACCAATATATTCCAGATGGTGATCCGATTTTAGCAGCGGGGATGACACAACCAACGCAGACTGCTGTGACAGATGCGACGACGGCTGAAAGTGTCACGCTTTATGTTTACAGTCCGACTGGTTCAACATCTATGAGTGAATCGTTATCGTTAAGCGTATCGTTGTCCTTGAGTGAATCGTTGTCCTTGAGTGAATCATTGTCCTTGAGTGAATCATTGTCCTTGAGTGAATCATTGTCCTTGAGCGAATCGTTGTCCTTGAGTGAATCACTATCGTTGAGCGAATCGTTGTCGTTGAGTGAATCTCTATCATTGAGCGAGTCACTGTCACTGAGCGAGTCTCTCTCATTGAGTCAGTCCTTGTCCTTGAGCGAATCTCTTTCCGCAAGCGAGTCTCTTTCAATTAGTGTTTCGGAAAGTGAATCGAAATCGTTAAGCGAGTCACTGTCATTGAGCGAATCACTTTCACTAAGTGAATCATTATCGCTGAGCGAGTCACTATCGTTAAGCGAATCGTTGTCATTGAGCGAGTCATTGTCCTTGAGTGAATCGTTGTCATTGAGTGAATCACTTTCACTAAGTGAATCACTTTCACTAAGTGAATCATTATCGTTAAGCGAATCACTTTCATTGAGTGAATCACTGTCCTTGAGTGAATCACTGTCCTTGAGTGAATCATTATCGTTAAGTGAGTCATTATCGTTAAGTGAGTCATTATCGTTGAGTGAGTCTCTATCCTTGAGCGAATCATTATCGTTGAGCGAATCACTTTCATTGAGTGAATCATTATCGTTAAGCGAATCATTATCGTTGAGTGAATCATTATCGTTGAGTGAGTCATTATCTTTGAGTGAATCACTATCGTTAAGCGAATCGCTTTCATTGAGTGAGTCATTGTCATTGAGTGAATCATTATCGTTGAGTGAATCATTATCGTTGAGTGAATCATTATCGTTGAGTGAGTCATTATCTTTGAGTGAATCACTATCGTTAAGCGAATCAC